>JACQWN010000068.1 GCA_016209245.1 Bacteroidia bacterium | reverse complement strand
AAGATAACTTTTAACAAATTTATGAACTTATCAATCTCATTATCGTTTAATGCTAAAATAGTATCATTAAGCAACATTGCATTTTCTCCGATTGATTTTTCCGATAATGTTTCAATTTGAATAATTTTATAACAAGTCAGAATTATTTTTATCAGTCTATTTTCATATTTTTGTGGCTGATATAATATAAATAAACAACCGGATTTTATTTTTATCGGGAATAATAAAACGACAAATGCAGGAAAACCAACATACGGAATATAAAGAAACCTGGCGGGATGAGTTCCTGAAAGTACTTTGCGGATTTGCTAATTCCGGTGGTGGAAAACTTTTTATCGGCATTAACGATAAAGGTCAATTTCTTGGAGTTGCTGATTCTTCCACCCTGCTCGAAATCCTGCCGAATAAAATTTTACAGAAACTTGGCATATATGCCAATGTTCAATTGCATACCGAACAAAGCAAAGAAATAATCACAGTTTCAGTTGACAGGTACGAAGTTCCGATTTCTTTCAATGGAAAATATTATATCCGCACCGGCAGTACTACACAGGAATTAAAAGACAAAGAACTTACACGGTTCCTGATGAAGAAAACCAAAGCATCATGGGAAGGCTTCATTGAGGAGCATGCAGATTTGGATGAAATAAAGCAAAAACAGGCAGTCATACCCAAATGAAGATTTACCCCGATAAAATAATTCTCTGGAATCCCGGCGAATTACTTACAGGTATTACTATTGACGATTTAAAAACCACACACCAGTCGGTATTAAGAAACGAACTGATTTGCAATACCTTTTATAATGCAAATCTGATTGAAGCATGGGGGCGGGGTACAACTTTGATTATAGATATTTGCAGACAAAGCGGTCTGCCTGAACCGCTATTCCGACAAAATTTTGGCGGGTTTGAAGTTGTTTTCAATAAAGACATTTACACTGAAAAATACCTGAAAGAAATAGGGCTTAATGAAAGACAGATGAAGGCTGTGATGTATGTGAAAGAGAAAGGAAAAATAGGAAATAAGACATATTCGGAAATTCATAATATATCAAGGCAAATGGCAACAATTGATTTGAAGTCTTTAGTCGAGAAGAAAATTTTTAAGAGAGTCGGTATTGGTGGTTATGGTACGGAATATATTTTACTAATTGACTAAATTGACTAATAATTGACTAATGGAATGAGTATTATATTATAATTCAACAATATATTATGTGCGTCATGTACAGCTATTCCATATTTACACCGAAAAATATCTGAAGGAAAAAGGACTTAACGACAGGCAGATAAAAGCGGTGTTGTATGGATATGAAGCTGTGACAATTTTTCGACTCCACGGCTTTTTGGAATAAATTCATTTTCAAAAATAATTTCTGATGAAACCAAAAACTATTATCGCTATTGTCGTAATATGTTGTGCGATAATCGTGCTGGTGATAGTGATAATCTATTCCCTTTCAGACAAAGAAAAGACACTGAAACCGGTTTATCTGAATATTTCAGCCCTTCAAGACGGTTATCCGTCAACCAACGATTCAAGTTCTCAAATCGTTAAACACACCGCCTATCACCTCTTATACAACGAGCAATACGAACAAGCTTCGTGGGTCGCTTATATTTTAACTAAAAATTATGTTTTGTCTGACAATGCACAACGTTCAGACAATTTCAGAGAAGATACGAATGTTGTTACCAACTCAGCAACGCCAGCCGATTACGAGCGCAGCGATTACGACCGCGGTCATCTTGCCCCCGCCGCCGACATGAAATGGTCTGAACAAGCTATGGACGAATCATTTCTCATGTCAAATATCTGCCCACAGAACCAATCGTTCAACAGAGGTATATGGAAAAAACTTGAGGAAAGAGTCAGAAATTGGGCCGTTGAAAATGACAGTCTTTATATTGTCACGGGTCCGGTTCTCAAAGACATTACAGAAAATATCGGTGAAAATCAAGTTGGCATACCAAAATATTTCTACAAAGTCATTCTTGATATATCGTATCCTGATTACTCCGGTATTGCATTTTTTATAGAAAACAAAAAAAGCAGAAAGAATATATCAGAATACGCTATTTCTATTGATTCGTTGGAAAAGCGACTTGGTTATGATTTCTTTTATAAGTCCGATACTTCTGTAATGAATAAGATTGAAAATCATATTGATATGGATAAATGGTTCGAGTGAGATTATACCAGTAATCTATCTCTTTTTACTGGTGATATAGCTCCACAGAAGATAACGCCTAGTTTTATGACCATAATCGTATTTAAGGTATGCCTGTTTTTTCAGGCATTATCTAAACTCAAACGGATTCACCACTTTCCCAATAGTGCCGTCTGTATAAATAATGGTCAATGAATCGGCAGTAAGCAATTCAAAGATTTTATCCTGTGATGTTATTACCGTATCATAGCGGATTATGGCTATTGCAGATGTATCATAAATTGTTTCAAAGGAAACGATTCCCGAATCTGCAGACAGGTGATTGCCAAGATAAGGAAGCCACATCGAAAGATTTGGATCGGCTGCCTGTGGCATATGAATTTGATATATCTTGATATGGGAAGCCTCAGCTTGTTCAGATGACATGAAAATATCCTTGTATGGTTCGAACAATCTTTGACGGAAGCTTAAGCTATCAATTGTTAGAATAACCGGATTTATTTTAGGAACTGTAAAATTTAAAGGTTCAGTGTATTGTTCCCCGCGAAATGTATATGTGACCGACTTGCTTTCGATGATTTGCCGGATTTTTTCAGGTGTTAACGATTGTTGAACAAAATATATACGGACAATAACCGGTTCTCCGTATTGTGTTTCAAAACCGTAAATGGACTCCTGTTGCTCAAACAGTTTTGTCAGATAGTATGAATCGAACCTGTCGAAAAATCTGTTGATGTATAATTCAAGTACCTGTATCTGAAATGGGAGAGGGTGTAATTTTGCAAATATATACTTCAGTGGCGAGAAAATGGCCGCCTTAACCTGGTTTTCCGATATGATTGCAGGATTATAAAATACTTTGACAGAATGGCTACCTGCATAAGTTGCCGCACCTAAAACACCATTTACTTCATGCATTTGGGAAATAAAACCCATTGAGCTGCCATAGCATTTAATGCTTTTAAGCCCTGACATTTCAAAAACTTTTGCATTTCTCATCTCTTCGTCAGTTCCCCAACGCTGGTCAACAGTAGGCAATTCCCAATAAGCACCCATTAACAGGCCTGATATAACAAGGATGACCGTTAGAAGAGATGGCAGCCATCTCATGCGAAGCTTATTTATGGTCAGCGAACCTTTGTTCGGGCATACAGCAATGCAATCGGTGCAAAGGTTACAATCAATATGTCTGATTTTTATGTCACACTGTGATATTTTGATTCCCTGAGGGCAGACTTTATCACAAATTTTACAATGCGTACACAATGTATCATTCCGGGTGATGCGCAATAATGGCATGAACAATCCCTTCAACCTGAATGCTTCAATGACCCATGCCAGACTGCATATCACTATGAGCGGCCAAATCCAACCGATATGCAGACCTGAAATACGCAGTATGATGTAGATGCCAAAAACACCAATAAAAAGCAGGATAAAAGTAAAGATGTTAGACAGTGCAGCCAACGGACAAAGATATTTGCACCAAAACTGCCGTACTACTAAAGCTCCGGTTATCGTGACAAACAATGCAATGATTGCGTACCATAGATTCACATCGTATGAAAACCAGGTGAATACCGCATAAAAGGGATCGTATTTTTTACAAAATAATTCACTCGATTCAAGCGTGAAATAAAAGGTCAATAACAAAAGTGCATATTTTAGCATCCGTATTATCCGGTCAAGTCCTCCTTTTATGGTTACTCTTATCCGCATCATATCTCCCAGCTTTCCTATCCACTCTGTTAAAGTTCCTATAGGACAAAGGTAACCACAGAAGAGCTTGCTGAAAAGGAGCACTCCTGCCATGAGTACGATACCCATTGCAATCTGGATGGTGGTCATGCTGCATGCAAGGGTATTGTTCACAAGGTAACTCCCTAATGATTGCAGGCCGCCAAATGGACAATAGGTCTCAAAATCGGCAAAGTATGCCTTATCTGTCCACAGGCGAATTACCATGTAACCTAAAAGTCCTAGAATAATCCATTGCAGAATAAGCCTGAAAATGTTGAATTTGATATTTTTTGTAGCCATTGCTTTAAGTATTATATATTTTATATATAAAACGGGATAAAGATACATGAATATTTAGACACACACCATAATGATATCTAACATAGTCATGCGACATTGTAAAGATAATATTTAATCATTTGAAAATGATAAGTAGTATTAAGGCTAATAAGATTGACAGTCTTTTTAATGCACTCTCGCTTGCTCGGATTTGTAATCCGAGTGTTTACAGATCTCTTACACTCGGATTACAAATCCGACCGAGCATGGAAATTAAGCTAAATATCAAAGTTTATTAAATGTAAGATTTAAGTTACATTTGTGACTTGAATCTGCAATAAACATGCGAAATATTTTTCCAATATCAATTTGTCATTCCTGCTCCGCTATTTCTAAAATTGTAGCTTTTGCAGTTTTTTGCATGCAATTTATTATTTTTACTTACGCGCAGGATACTACTTCGACATTTCGACATGCTCAATGCAACGCTACGCTCAGTACGAGCCTAAAGCCCCCTGTCATTATATTAACCGATGCCTGTCCAAAGCCACTTGTCTTTGATATTCCCGTAAAAGTGGCAAAACAATATACATTTCAAACTGACAAAGGTCTCCGTACTATTACTCTTGAACCCCCGAAAATCATTATGCTGCCCATAGTTTTCACTCCCTTTGCTTCGGGAGGGGCTGGGGGTGGGCTTTCTCCCCTCCCTTCGGGAGGCGCTGGGGGTGGGCTTGATCAATCCGCCGCCGGTATCGGTTTATTTACCACCTATACTACTAACGACAGACTTGCTCTTGATGCTATTACATGTGGATATAGAGATAATGCAGGGAACCTCTGGTTTGGGACAAGAGGCGGTGGAGTTAGTCGTTATGATGGATGTTCTTTTACGAATTTTACTACATCACAAGGGCTGGCAAATAATGTAGTATGGTGTATTACAGAAGATAAAAACGGGAACTTTTGGTTTGGTACAGATGGAGGCGGAATTAGTTGCTATAATGGTATTTTTTTTACGAATTATACCACCGCTCAAGGCCTTGCAAATAATGTTATCAAATTTATTATAGAAGATAAAAATGGGAACCTTTGGTTTGGAACATACGGAGGCGGAGTTGACTGTTATGCTCCAATTTCATCATCACTTGATAAGAGCGGACAAAGAGCTGTATTTACAAATTTTACAACATCGCAAGGACTGGCGAATAATTATGTATTATGTATCGCAGAAGATAAAGCTGGGAATTTATGGTTTGGGACGTTAGGAGGCGGAGTAAGCCGGTACACTCCTCTTTCACCCAGTGTTGATAAGGGAGTACAGAGTGGGGTGTTTACAAATTTTACTACATCGCAAGGGTTAGCGAATAACATTGTATATAGTATCATAGAAGATAAAGTAGGGAATCTATGGTTCGGAACCGCAGGAGGTGGAGTAAGCCGATACAATTCTGATGAAAAAGGGACAGATGAAAAATTATTTACAAATTTTACTACTGCTCATGGGCTGGCAGACAATACCATATTAAATATCGCAGAAGATAAAGCAGGAAATCTATGGTTCGGAACCGCAGGAGGCGGAGTAAGCCGATATACCCCTCTTTTATCCACTTTTATTAAAGGGGAAAATAGTGGGGGGGTTACAAATTTTACTACATCGCAAGGGTTAGCTAATAACATTGTATATAGTATCATAGAAGATAAAACCGGAAACATCTGGTTTGGGACAGATGGGGGAGGAGTGAGCCGCTTTGATGGTGGTTCATTTATAAATTTTACTATATCGCTGGGATTTCCGAATAAATTTGTAAAATGTATCATAGAAGATAATACCGGAAATATATGGTTCGGGACATACGGAAGCGGAGCAATCTGTTATAACGGTAAATCTTTTACTAATTATACGACATCTCAGGGGCTTGCGAATTATATTGTACATAGTATCATGGAAGATAAAGCCGGCAACCTCTGGTTTGGTACCAGGGGTGGGGGAGTAAGCCGTTACACTCCCCTTTCATCCCTTATTAATGGGGAAAATAGGGCGGTATTTACAAATTTTACTACATCGCAGGGGCTTGTGAATAATGTTGTAGTATGTATCACAGAAGACAAGACAGGCAAGATATGGTTTGGGACTAACGGGGGCGGAGTAAGCTGCTATGGCCCTGATGAAAACGGGGCGGGCGGGAATTGCGAAACGAGAACGAACATAAATAAAAATAAACAATCTATGAGTAAATCATTCACAAGTTTTACCACTGCACAGGGACTGGTGAATAATTTTGTATATTGTATCACAGAAGACAGAACTGGAAACCTCTGGTTTGGAACCGCCGGTGGAATATCAATTCTTCTTCAAAGGAAAATATTTATTAATTTGACAACGACTGATGGCTTACCCGATGATTTCGTGACGCAAATAGTTGAGGATAAACAAGGTAAAATAATAATAGGCACCAACGCCGGTATATGTGAGCTTATTCCAAATACATGCAAAAACATTTTTTCCTCTAACGGACCAAGATGGACAGTTGGACAAATATACAATTCGTCAACCGGCTACCCGGTTAAAGATGTAAATGTAGGACAAAAAGCTATGTATTTTGATAGTAAAGGCATACTATGGGCAGCCACCGGTTCTGATAAAACCGCAGTGGTTCGTATAGATTATGATGCTATTCTAAAAAACGATACCCCACCTGCCATAGTTTTGAAAAGTGTAAAAGTGAATAATGAGAATGTGTGCTGGCACGATCTTCTAATACATGACAGGTTTTTGAAACCTGTCATGTATGATAATGGTGGCGATAAAAAACCTGACAGGTCTCAAAGACCTGTCAGGTTTAAAACAGATTCGCTTGCAATTATTCTTGAAGAAAGCCTCACTTTCGGCAGAACATTATCAGATACGGAACGCGATACTATGTTAGATAAATTCGAAGGTATCAGGTTCGATGGAATAACTAAATTTTACCCTCTGCCAGAAAACTTAGTACTGCCTTATAAGCACAATAGTTTAACCTTTGAATTTACAGCCATAGAGCCAGCGCGTCCGTACTTAGTAAAATACCAATATATACTCGAAGGCTACGACAACGACTGGAGCCCGGTTACAAATAAAACATCGGCTTCATTTGGAAATATATGGGAAGGGACTTACACCTTTGTGTAATCCCGCCATGGTATCGAACATGGTGGATGTATAGCATTTATGTGTTGGTTCTGGGTTCTGGGTTTTGGGTTCTGATTAAATGGCGTGAACGGAAATTAAAAAGAGAAAAAGAAATATTGGAAGAGAAAGTCCGTATTCGTACTGAACAAGTCGTAAAACAAAAAAAAGAAATAGAATTTAAAAATGCTGAATTGCAGCAGGCAAACGAGGAAATTACATCTCAAAGAGATGAGATCACGACTCAACGCGACCTCTTAATACATCAAAAAGAAGAGATACGGGCCATGCATAATGACTTAACGGATAGTATCAATTACGCAAAGCGAATACAGGCAGCCATTCTGCCAGATGTCGCTGGCTTAACGGAATATTTTACAGAACATTTTATTCTGTTCAAACCACGAAATATAGTTAGTGGCGATTTCTACTGGTACATAAAGATTGAAAACCAAATTATTTTCACAGTTGCTGATTGTACGGGGCATGGCGTACCAGGCGCATTTATGAGTATGCTCGGTATTTCTTTCCTAAGAGAAATCGTGCAGAAAGAATACAAAACCGAACCGGCTGTAATATTGCGTAATCTGCGAAAAGAAATAATCAACGCATTGAAGCAGAAAGGTGCAGAAAGCATACAAAAAGACATGCCTTCGCTCGCTTCGGCAGTCAATGACGGCATGGATATATCTTTATGCACTATAAATGCCGATACCTTACAATTGCAATGGGCAGGAGCTAATAATCCACTATATTTATTAAAAAATGTTTCGCATTTTCTAAATGCGAAACATTTTGAAGAGATCAAGGGAGATAAAATGCCTATTGGTATATACGAAAGGATGGATAAATTTATTCTTCACGAAATTACTCTCAACAAAGGTGATATCATATATCTTTCCAGTGATGGATATCACGACCAGTTCGGCGGGCCTCGTGGTAAAAAATTCACATCAAAGCGCTTCAAAGAATTATTATTAACGATTTCGGACAAACCCTTAGAAGAACAAAAAGAAATTCTTAATAATACAATTGAAAACTGGTGTAATCCACATATATGCGACACCGTTAATAAAGCGCATCTCAAGGCAGCAACGCCACTTTCAGGGGAAACCGGTTATAATGTTAAATATGATCAGACTGATGATATTACAGTGATGGGAATAAAGATTTAGAATTTTAAACTTTGTTAATAAATGTTAATCATTAATAACAGAAAGAGTACGAAAATTGTTTTTAAATAAATTTGCCAAAAATTTTTCAATATGGATATTGTAGTAGAAAATCTTACGAAAAAATATGGTGTTCAAAAAGCTGTGGACAATATTTCATTTACAGTCAGAGCAGGCGAAGTACTTGGCTTTCTTGGTCCTAATGGTGCGGGAAAAACAACTACTATGAAAGTTATAACCTGTTTTTTCGCTCCGAATGAAGGAGATGTTAAAGTTGGGGGATATTCTGTAAAAACCGCTCCTGAAAGGGTAAAAAAGCTTATTGGATATTTGCCTGAAAATAATCCGTTGTATGACGAAATGCCTGTACTGGATTATTTATATTTTGTTGCCGAACTGCATAATGTACCAAAAAACCGGATAAGAGAACGTATTCTTGAAATGGTAAAAACCTGCGGCCTTGAGGGTGAAAAGCATAAAAAAATCGGTGAATTATCTAAGGGCTATCAACAACGTGCAGGCCTTGCACAGGCATTGATTCATAATCCCGAAGTGCTTGTATTCGATGAACCTACAGCAGGCTTGGATCCTAACCAGATTGTAGAGATAAGAGAGCTGATAAGACGAATAGGGAAGGAGAAAACCGTTATTTTAAGCTCACATATCCTTGCAGAAGTTGAAGCAACCTGCGATCGTATTTTGATTATCCACAAAGGGAAAATTGTAGCCGACGGCACATCCGACTATTTGCGCAAACAATCGCAGGGAAAAGAAATTCTAAAAGTCAGCATCGAAGGCGGCGATCTTAATGAAATTTATAAAACATTGACAAACCTTGATACTGTCGGCTTGGTTGATTTTATTTCAAAAACCGGCTGTACCTTTGAAGTTCAAAGCCGCCCCGAGCTATCATCCCGCCGGACAATATTCCAGATGTGCGTTGATAAGGGCTGGTATCTGACAGAATTAACTCCAACCGAAACAAAGCTCGAAGATGTGTTCCGTGAACTGACTATGAATTAGACATGGTTAAATGGTTAAATGGCGAAATGGCAAAATGGTTAAATGGTTAGATGGTTAGATGGTTAGATGGTTAAATGGTTAGATGGTTAGATGGTTAGATGGTTAGATGGTTAGATGGTTAGATGGTTAGATGGTTAAATGGTTAGATGGTT
>JACQWN010000247.1 GCA_016209245.1 Bacteroidia bacterium | reverse complement strand
TATGGAGCACCGGCGCTGTAACACAAGATATTTCAGGACGCCCGGCAGGTACATATACGGTTACAATTACCGATGCTAATGGTTGCACCACAACTGCATCCGCTACAATTACCCAACCTGCTTCAGCAGTATCAGTTACAACTACACAAACTAATGTAGCTTGTTTTGGAAATTCTACCGGTTCAGCAACAGCTAATCCGGCAGGCGGAACACCAGGATATTCCTATTTATGGACAGGCGGCTTTATTACTCAAACTATATCGAATCGCCCCGCAGGAACATATACGGTAACAGTTACCGATGCCAATGGTTGTACGGCAACTGCTACTGTAACTATTACTCAGCCTGTATCAGGATTAACTTTGACAACTTCTCAAACTAATGTAGCTTGTTTTGGAAATTCTACCGGTTCCGCCACAGTGAATCCGGCAGGCGGTACACCGGCATATTCCTATTCATGGAGCACAAGCGCTACAACTCAGGCAATTTCAAACCAACCTGCAGGAACATATACGGTTACTGTCGCCGATGCAAGCGGATATACCGCTTCTGCATCTGTTACTATTACTCAGCCGGCCGCACCATTGTCGGCAATAACTAATGTTACAAACCTTGCATGTTTCGGAGAAAAAAATGGAGCGATTGACCTGGTTCCGTCAGGAGGCACACCCGCCTATTCTTACGCATGGTCGAACGGCGCTACAACCCAGGATATTTCCGGTCTCTTTGCAGGTACTTATACTGTTACAATCACCGATGCAAATAATTGTACTACAACAGCCACCGCTACCGTGTCTCAACCTGCCTCTGCCTTATCACTAACAACAACACAAACAAACGTTGCCTGCTTCGGACAAGCTACCGGTTCCGCAACTGCTAATCCGGCAGGTGGCACACCGGGTTATTCTTATTTATGGACCGGAGGTTTAATTACACAAACTATCAATAACCTGACAGCAGGGACATATTGGGTTACAGTTACTGATAACAATAGCTGTTCAATTGTGGCTTCAGTTATTATAACACAACCTGCAGGCGGTTTATCTGCATCAATATCGTCAAGTAATGTATCGTGTAACGGAGGCGCTAATGGTTCTGCCGATTTAACCGTTAGCGGCGGCACTCCTGCTTATTCATATCTGTGGTCATCAAGTCAGACAAATCAGGATATTATTAATATTCCCGCAGGAACTTATACTGTTACAGTTACCGATGCCAATTCATGTACAATTACCTCTGCCGCAACTATCACCCAACCTGTAGTGTTATCATTAACAATGTCTGGTGCCGATCCCCTTTGTAATGGAACCTGCAATGGTACGGCAACAGCTACCCCTTCAGGCGGTTCAATTCCATATACTTATAACTGGGATGGAAATACCGGTTTTCAAATTACTCAGACCGCTAATAACTTGTGCGATGGTACATACAGCGTTACAGTAACCGACGTAAACGGATGTGTAATTACGGGTGCTCAAACTATTAATGAGCCGGCAGCTATTGTTTTAACTACAAGCAGTGTAAATTCTACTTGTAGCGCCAGCGATGGAAGTGCTACAGTAAATGTTGCAGGCGGCACGCCAAATTACGATTATGAATGGTCTAACGGCAGTAATACTTATGATACAACTTTTTTATCAAATACAATCACTAATGTTTCTGCAGGTGCATATACAGTTACTGTTACCGATGATAATTCTTGTTCTGCTACTGCTGTTGTTAATGTTGTTGATGCCGCTGCCCCGACAGCTAATATTTCATCTTCGACAAATGTGAGCTGCAATGGATTGAGTAATGGTTCTGCTACTGTTACCGTTGCAGGAGGCGCTTCTCCTTATGATTATATATGGTCAAACGGAAGCACTACATGGAATAGCCCATTATTGACTAATACTATATCAGGTCTTATTGCCGGAGCATATTCCGTAACTGTAAATGATAACAATAATTGTATTGCCTCCGCTTCCGTGACAATCACACAGCCCCCTGTGCTAAATGCTTCAATAACCTCGGTCACTAATGTTGGTTGTAACGGGGCTTCGACAGGCTCAGCCACCGTCACGGCAGGGGGAGGAACACCAATTTACTTTTATGATTGGTCTCCTGATGGATATACAGGTGATGGAACTGTTACTTATTCCGGACTGCCCGCAGGACCCTATACTGTTACAGTCACCGACAGCCAGGGCTGTACCGATGATGCTTCGGCGAATATAACTCAACCTGCTGTTTTAAACGCTTCAATCGTCGGTTCAGATGTGCTATGTAACGGTGGTTCATCCGGTTCAGCCGATTTAACTGTTACAGGCGGTACGCTTCCTTATACATATTTATGGAGCAATAGCTCAGTAAACCAAAACATTACAAATCTAACCGCAGGATTATATTCTGTGACTGTTACTGATGTAAACAGTTGTACTGCAACCGCTTCGGTAACCATTAACGAGCCACTGGCATTAATTGCAACTATCAGCGGCACAAATGTTAACTGTTTCGGGGAAACAACCGGAACAGCCGATTTAACTATTAATGGCGGAACTCCTGCATATTCAATTCTCTGGAATACAGGAGCGACAACCGAGCCTTTATCCGGTCTTGCTTCAGGAGTTTACTCTGTAACAGTTACAGATATTAATTCGTGTACAACTACAGCTTCTATAACAATAACACAGCCTGCGGCAGCTTTGACTGCCACTATTTCCGGAACTAATGTTCTTTGTAATGGAGGTAATAATGGTGCTGCTGACCTCACTGTAAGCGGAGGAACCGTAGTTTATACTTATTCATGGTCAAATTTTGCAATAACTGAAGATATTACAGGTTTAACTGCTAATACTTATGTAGTAACAGTTACCGATGCAAATTCCTGTACGGTAACTGCATCAGTTAATATTACGGAACCAACTGTCTTGACGGCAAACATTACAGGAACGGATGTTAATTGTAATGGAGGCAATGATGGTACGGCTGATTTATCCGTTAGTGGCGGAGTTTCTCCTTATACCTATCAATGGTCAACAGGCTCTTTTAATCAGGATATAACAAATCTGACAGCCGGAACTTATGGTGTTACTATTACTGATGATAACGGATGTATTACAACTGCCTCAGTTATTATTAATGAGCCTGCTGCAGCTTTATCGGCAAGCATTTTTGGCACTGATGTTACAGCAGCAGGCGCCGATGATGGTTCTGCCAACTTAACGGTTTTAGACGGAACAATCCCTTATTTATATATATGGTCAAACGGAGAAACGACCGAAGATTTAGATAGCTTATCAGGAGGAACTTACACAGTTACAGTAACTGATTTCAACGGATGTACTGTTACTGCAACAGTAGTAATCAATGAACCCGGTGTTTTAATCGCATCTATTGCCGGAACGAATATTGATTGTAATGGAGATTCAACAGGCGCTGCAAATTTAACTGTTTCCGGCGGTGTAATTCCTTACACTTATTTATGGTCGAATGGGGAAACAACTGAAGATATTTCTGATTTGCCTGCCGACATTTATACTGTAACTGTTACCGATGATAATTTAATCACTATTACTGCAACGGTTACAATTGCTCAACCTTCTGCATTAACAGCAACTATTGCAGGAACAGATGTAAATTGTTTTGGAGGAAATGACGGCAGCGCTACTGCTAATCCAAGCGGTGGTACTCCTGGCTATACTTATTTATGGTCAAGCGGTCCTTTAACTCAAACAATAACTAATCTGACAGCCGGTACATACAGCGTTACCGTAACTGATTTCAATAATTGCACGGTCTCAGCAACCGGTTCTATTAACCAGCCCGCAGCAGCATTATCTGCAACCACAACTATAACAAATATACTATGTTTCGGAGAAAAAACAGGAGCTATTGATTTAATCCCATCTGGTGGTACATCACCTTATTCTTATTCATGGTCGAATGGAGATATTACTGAAGATATTTCGGGTCTTTTTGCCGGTACTTATACCGTTACAATAACCGATGCAAATAATTGTACTGCTATTATCTCTGCTACCGTCACTGAACCCGCTTCTGTTTTATCGGTTTCAACCTCACAAACCAATGTCAATTGTAATGGAGGAAATGATGGTAGCGCTACCGCTACTCCAAGCGGTGGAACTTTACCATACTCATATTCATGGACCGGAGGCTTTACAACTCAAACTATCAACAGCTTAACAGCAGGCACGTATTCGTGTACAGTTACCGATTCTAATGGTTGCATTATAATAGCTTCTGTTACAATAACGCAACCTGCCTCAGCATTATCTGCTACTATCTCTCAGGTTAATGTCAGTTGCTTCGGGGGAAATGACGGCAGCGCTACTGTTAACACAAGCGGTGGCACAGCGTCATATATATATTCATGGATGCCAGGCGGATATATTACACAAAATATAAACGGACTGACTGCCGGAATCTATAATCTAACAGTTACCGATGCTAATTTATGTACTACAACTGCTTCAGCTACTATCACTGAACCTTCTAATCCATTATCCGCTAGTATTATTGGCGCTGATGTTACAGCAGCAGGAGCTGATGATGGTTCTGCCGACTTAACGGTTTCGGGCGGAACAATTCCCTATTCATTTATATGGTCAAACGGAGAAACAACTGAGGATTTAGATAGCTTATCAGGAGGAAGTTACACTGTTACGGTAACTGATTTCAACGGATGTACTGTTACCGCAACTGTCACTATCAATGAACCGGGTGTTATTATTGCATTTATTACAGGCACTAATATCAATTGTAATGGAGATTCAACCGGCGTTGCAGATTTAACTGTTTCGGGCGGTGTAATTCCTTACACTTATTTATGGTCGAATGGGGCGGCAACTGAAGATATATCTAATTTGCCTGCCGGTGTTTACACCGTAACAGTTACCGATGCTAATTTGATATCTGTTATCGCTTCGGTTACTATTACCGAATCTGCTTTATTGACCGCTTCGGTTGCAGTGAACGATGTAAATTGTTTCGGAGGAAATGACGGCAGCGCTGATTTATCCGTTGCCGGCGGGACACCTGCTTATGCTTATTTATGGTCTGACACTTCAACCGATCAGGATTTATCTAGCCTGACCGCCGGAATATATGATGTAACTATAACCGATGCTAATTTGTGTACTACAACTGCTTCGGTTACTGTTTCCGAACCTTCTGATTCATTATCCGCAAGCATTATTGGCACTGATGTTACGGCAGCAGGAGCCGATGATGGTTCTGCCGACTTGACAGTTTTGGGCGGAACAATTCCCTATTCATTTATATGGTCAAACGGGGAAACGACCGAAGATTTAGATAGCTTATCAGGAGGAACTTACACCGTTACGGTAACTGATTTCAACGGATGTACTGTTACTGCAACAGTAGTAATCAATGAACCCGGTGTTTTAACCGCATTTATTACAGGAACGAATATTGATTGTAATGGAGATTCAACCGGTGCTGCAGATTTAACTGTTTCCGGCGGTGTAATTCCTTACACTTATTTATGGTCGAATGGGGCAACAACTGAAGATATATCGGGTTTACCTGCCGGTGTTTACACCGTAACAGTTACCGATGCTAATTCGATATCTGTTACCGCTTCGGTTACTATTACCGAACCTGCTTTATTAACCGCTTCGGTTGCAGTAAACGATGTAAATTGTTTCGGGGGAAATGACGGCAGCGCTGATTTATCCGTTGCTGGCGGAACGCCTGCTTATACTTATTTTTGGTCTGACGCTTCAACCGATCAGAATTTATATAACCTGACCGCCGGAATATATGATGTAACTATAACCGATGCTAATTTATGTACTACAACTGCTTCAGTTACTATTACCGAACCTTCTGATTCTTTATCAGCAAGCATTATTGGCGCTGATGTTACGGCAGCAGGCGCCGGTGATGGGTCTGCCGGCTTAACGGTTTCGGGCGGAACAATTCCCTATTCATTTATGTGGTCAAACGGCGATACTATCGAAGATTTAGACAGTCTTTCAGGAGGAATTTATACCGTTACGGTAACTGATTTCAACGGATGTACTGTTATTGCAACAGTAGTAATCAATGAACCCGGTGTTATAATCGCATTTATTGCAGGAACGAATGTTGATTGTAATGGAGATTCAACCGGCGCTGCAGATTTAACTGTTTCCGGTGGTGTAAGATTCGGTTACTATTACCGAACCTGCTTTATTAACCGCTTCGGTTGCAGTAAACGATGTAAATTGTTTCGGAGGTAATGACGGTAGCGCTGATTTATCCGTTGCAGGCGGAACGCCTGTTTATACTTATTTATGGTCTGATGGGTCAACCGATCAGGATTTATATAGCCTGAGTGCCGGTATTTACACTGTGATAATTACTGATGCCAATGGTTGTGTTGATTCTACTTTTATTATTATTAATGAACCGGGCGCTCCTCTATCTGCAAGTATAACAGGTACAAATCTTAGCGCTTTCGGAGCTGATGATGGTTCTGCCGATTTGACTGTGACCGGAGGAACTGCCCCATATACTTATCTATGGTCAAATGGCGAAACTACAGAAGATATTGATAGTCTTGCTCAGGGAACATATACTGTTACAGTCACGGATAATAATGGTTGCACAACGGTTGCTTCAGTGACAATATATGAACCCGGTGCCTTAATTCCTGTAATCATCGGAACAAACCTTACATGTTATAATGATAGTTCCGGCGCGGCTGATTTATCAGTTTCCGGCGGTATCGCACCATATACAATTATTTGGTCAAATGGTGAGACTACAGAAGATATTTTTAATTTACCCGCCGGCATATATACTGTAACTGTTACTGATTCCAATCTTGTTGCAGCTACCGCATCGGTTACTATTACGGAGCCTGCCGATATTACTGCATCTATAACAAGCACCGATGTAAATTGTTTCGGAGGAAATGATGGGCTTGCCGATTTGACCGTTGCAGGCGGAATAACGCCTTATTCTTATTTGTGGTCGAATAGTTCTGTAAATCAGGATATATCGAACGTGACTGCCGGAATATACAGCGTTACAATTACTGATGCATCGGGTTGTACTGATACAGTATCTGTTACAATAAACCAACCTGCTTCATCATTAACGGCAAGTATTACCGGAAGCAATGTCAGCGCTTTTGGAGGCAGTGACGGCTCGGCCGACCTGACCGTCTCCGGCGGTACACCGGGCTATACATATAACTGGTCAAACGGCGAAACTACTGAAGATATCATTAATTTAACAGCAGGAACATATTGTGTTACCGTTACTGACGCTAATTTATGCACAATCAGTCAATGTATAACAATTACGCAACCGGCATCTTTCTTGACTGTTCTTATAGCCGGTACAGATGTAAGTTGTAACGGAGAAAGCTCAGGTGCTGCAAATCTTATGGTATCCGGTGGCGTTGCTCCATACAATTATCTATGGTCAACCGGAGATACAATCGAAGATTTGATAAATTTATTTGCCGGAAATTATTTTGTCACTGTTACCGATGCCAATAGTGTTACAGCAACTGCTTCCGTTACTGTTAACGAACCGCAGCCCTTAGTCACAAGCATTATAGCCACAAACGTAAGTTGTCAGGGAGGAAGTAACGGTTCCGCCGGTTTGACTGTTACGGGCGGCACAATACCTTATTTTTATAATTGGTCTAATGGTAATCTTAACCCAGATTTATATGGTGTACCGCAAGGTATATACAGTGTTACTGTAACCGATTCAAAAGGTTGCACTACCATTGCTGCAGTAAATATTTCTGAACCTGCTGCCGGAATTAGCATCACTTCAATTATCACAAATGTTGATTGCTTTAATTCCCCTTCAGGAGCCATAAATATTACTACATCAGGCGGAACCCCTTTATATGCTTACCAATGGTCGAATGGAGATAATAATGAAGATTTAGATACAGTCCAAGCTGGTACTTATAGTGTAACAGTTACAGATATTAATCTCTGCACTTCATCTTCATCATTTACTATAACTCAGCCGGCCGCTCTGTTATCAGCTTATATTGTCAAAACTAATCCTGATTGTAACGGAGGTTCAGACGGGATTGCCAATTTAGTAGTAAACGGCGGAACACTACCTTATTCATATCTTTGGAACAACAGTTCAGTTACTGAAGATTTATTTGGTATTACCGCAGGTTTATATTCGGTAACGGTTACCGATGCAAATAATTGTATAGCAGAAGCTTCAACAAACCTTATTGCACCCCCACAACTGCTTATTGATTCCATTTCTACTACTGATGTAGGATGTTATGGTGGTACAACAGGTATGATTGATTTATCGGTAAGCGGAGGTACTATGCCTTTTATTTATAATTGGTCAAACATATATAATAGTCAAGATTTAAACAATATACCCGCAGGTACATATTATATTACTGTAACAGATGCAAATAATTGTTCAGTTATTGATTCTGCTGTTGTCAACCAACCTATATCTGCATTAACCGCAAATCTGTCAGGAACGAATATTTTATGTTATGGAAATCCTACAGGGGCTATTGACCTGACCATAACAGGGGGGACTTCTCCTTTTGCATATTATTGGAATTATGGACAAACAACTGAAGATTTGAACAATATCGTTGCCGGTAATTATTCTGTTACGGTTGTTGATACAAATTATTGTATCACAATAGCATCTGTTCCTGTTACTCAACCACCCGTTATTACTGCCATATTATCGGCGAATGAAATTTTATGTAACGGCGACAGCACAGGATATATAAATTTAGTTGTGCTTGGAGGAGTTGCACCATTTTCATATCTCTGGAATACTTCCCCTCCCGACACTACAAATGCTTTATCAAATATGCATGGTGGAACTTATACCGTTACAGTAACCGATGCAAATGGTTGCATTAATATTGATTCGGTAACAGTAATAGAACCAACGAGCTTAATGCTCGGCGAACTCTTAGTAGAAGATGTGAAATGTCATGGCGAATCAACGGGTTCAATTGCTATTTCTTTTGTTCAGGGCGGAAGACCGGCTTATTCTTATCTATGGAATAATAGTCAGACAGCTTCAACAATTTTTAATGTAACCGCAGGTATATATATGCTCACAGTAACCGATGCCAATGGTTGTACAATTACGGCAAGCGACACCATCACCGAACCCGATTTATCTCTGTCTGTTTCCATTGTTTTACCTTCAGTTAATTGCTATCTAGAATATGATGCCTTTATTGATTTGACAGTAACCGGCGGCACACCCAACGATTCTGTCCCTTATTATAATTACGTATGGAATTATGGGCAAACAACCGAAGACCTTGACAGTATCGGGCCTGCTCTTTATATTGTTACAATAACCGATGCGAATAATTGTATGTTGGATACTTCGATGACGATTTACAGCAAACCGCACATTTCACTTATTAAAACCGACTTGTCATGTTATGAAATGAATAACGGAACAATCATTGCAGATGTAGGAGGCGGCAATCTCCCATTTAGCTATTTATGGTCAACCAACGACACAACACCTGTTATTACCAATTTACAGGTTGGCACTTATTCGCTTACAGTTACCGATATTAATAATTGCGCCGATACTGCTGAAATATCTCTTTCCCAACCCGATTCATTATATGCCTCAATAGTAGTAACCGATGCTTTATGTTACGGAGATTCGACAGGAGCTATTAATTTATCAGTACTCGGAGGTACTATTCCTTATGCTTATTTATGGAATTCAGGACATACTTCTCAGGATATTATGAATGTCACTGCGGGAGTATATACTGCAACTGTCACCGATGTAAATAATTGTCAGGCTATTTGTGATTCTATTATTATTTCTCAACCTACAGATTCTTTGGCAATCAACTTTAATGTTACAAATGTCAGTTGTTATGGCGGTACAGATGGAGCTATTGACGCAACCGTTACAGGCGGAACACCTTTTTATACATATTTCTGGAATTATGGATGGGTTACACAGGATATTGACACTTTAATGGCAGGTGAATATGAAGTTACTGTTACCGATTATTATAAATGTAAATTGATTGACTCAGTAATAGTATCCCAACCCGACCCGATAAGCTTGCCCAATGGAATAAATACTACGCCGGCAAGCTGCGGCAATACAAATGGTACGGCTGTTTTGCCAAATATTGCCGGAGGATTACCACCTTATACATGGCTATGGTCAAACGACTCAGCTAATGCTGATTCAATTTGGGGACTAGCTTTTGGCGCTCATAATATAGCTGTAACCGATGCTAACGGGTGTATCGAAATTTTCAACTTTTCGATTAACCTGACCGGCTATATTCCATTAACCATTACCACAACACCAATTAAATGCTCTGGTTGGACTGCTACTGCGACCGTAACACCCCAAGCCGGCTTTACTCCATTTACTTATATTTGGTCCGATGGACAAACCGATTCTACAGCTACAGGATTAATTGCCGGTAATTATTCAGTTACTGTATTTGATGCTCTTAATTGTATTGGAACCGATACTCTAATTACTATTGCTCCTTCTCCATCTCCATTAACGGTAAATTACATCGAATTTACAAATGTTACATGCAGAGGTAATAATAATGGTACAGTAACTGTACATATTGATGGTGGAACGCAGTTTTATGGCGACGCGCCGTATCACTACTTGTGGAACGATTCATTACCATTAGGTACTGATTCGGTTATCACCGGCTTAAGTCCAGGGTACTATTCGGTAGCGGTTACCGATTCATTTGGCTGTATCATCAATGCATCGCAACCTATTACCGAACCTGCAAAATCGTTACAGATTCAGATTGATACTATTGTTGATGCAAGTTGTTTCAACGGAAGCGATGGTTTTGTAATGACATCAGGAATCGGAGGTACGCCGCCTTATTATTTTACATGGTCAAACGGGCAGCATTCCACAACGGCTGTCAATCTTACAATTGGAACATATTTTCTGACAATAAGCGATTCCAAGGGCTGCGATACAACAACGTTTGTCACTGTTTACCAACCGCAGTTAATTGTAATAAGAGACAGCATTATTAAAACATCCTGCCGCGACCATCACGACGGAGAAATTCATCTGATTGTCACCGGCGGAACCGGTCAATATTATTATAACTGGAACAACAGACAAATTACAAATCCGGCGACAGGGCTTGTTATCGGCACATATTATGTAACCGTAACCGATGAACACGATTGCCCGATGGTTGACACAATCGAGATCGGGTATATTCAACTGGAATGCTTAACTATTCCGACCGCCTTTACGCCTAATGACGATAATTATAATGATGATTGGGAACTGCTTAATATTGAGCTTTACAGCCAGATAACAATTCAGATATTCAACCGCTGGGGTGATAAAGTATTTGATTTTGACGGCTCGGGCAGTGAATATGATGGAAAAAGATGGAATGGAACATTCAACGGCCGTCAACTGCCAATCGGGCCATATATGTTTATAATTGATTTGCATAACGACCGTGAGCCGTATGCGGGGACGATAACGATTATAAGATAGGATTCAGGATTCAGGATTTGATTGACCTGTCAGCTCCCGAATTATTCGGGACTGACAGCGTCTGCGTGTTGGGAATGTTTCGGAATTTAAAATTTAGGATTCGAGATTAACCCAACTTGGAAAAAATGCCCCGAACAATATTGAAAAACACGATTGTTAATAAATTTTACAAATATCTGATTATTAGATTAAAGATATTAACACAATCTTCTATATAGCTGATAATCAACACATAACCATTTTAGTATTTTTTCCTATTTTAAAAATTTTAACCATCTCATATACAAATATATAACAAAAATCATCCATTTTGTAGTCCCCGAATTAATTTGGCGAAATAAATTGCATTGACTATAATTGCCCCATGTTTATAAAATCTATACCAAAGACAGATAAAAGAACCGGTAAGCAGTATACCTATTACCGATTATGCCAGAGTTATAGGATAGGCAATAATCCTCGGCATCGTAACATTTTGACTTTAGGCACATTAGATGAATTATCAAACGAAAACGAAAGAAAAGCATTGGCGGATCGAATAGAAGAATTAGTCAATAGCTGTTTGTTTACAATACCATTACATGGCAATGAAACTATAGAGAAACTCGCACAGAATTTTTACAGACAACTTATTGATAAGAACTTGAAAGACAAGCCACGACAGATTATTCCATCCACAGAGAAAAGAACAGAAAAGCCAGACATACAGAGTGTAGATTTAAATAGCCTGGAACATGAAGACGGCAGAGAAATCGGGGCGGAATGGATGTGCTATCAGGCAATTGAGCAGTTAGAATTACGGAAAATACTGATAGAGCAAGACTGGGATGAAAGCCAGATAAAACGAGGGTTGATACATTTAATAAGCCGGTGCGTATTTCCTGCGTCTGAACACAAGACAGAACGATGGATAAAATTGAATTCTGGAGTAAATGAATTGTTTTCATTAGGTTCTGACGACATAAGCAGGTATCATTTATATAAAAGCGCCTTGAAATTTTACAATGATAAAGAAGCGGTTGAAAATGGTTTGAGTATAAGAACAAATGAGTTATTTGACTTGGACGATAAGATTATTTTGTACGATTTGACTAACACATATTTTGAAGGGCGGAAAGTATTGAGCGAGATATGCTGGTTTGGGAAGAGTAAAGAAAAACGTAATGATGCGAAACTAGTTGTATTGGCATTGGTAGTAAATGTAGAAGGATTTGTAAAACACAGCCGGATATTTTCAGGGAATATGAGTGATTGCAAGACATTGCAAAAGACGATAGAAGAGTTATCGGAAAAGACATCGTTTAATGAACGAAAACCTTTGATAGTAATAGACGCAGGTATAGCAACGAGCGATAATCTTAAGATGTTAAGGGGAGCAGGATATGATTATTTGTGCGTAAGCCGGGAGAAACTGAAGGACTACAATGTAGAACTGCAAACTAAGGTTCAAATATATGATAAACGAAAGCATCCGATAGATTTATACAAATTTGAAGATACAGATAGCGGCGATAATTTTTTATATGTAAGAAGCGAGCAGAAGGCATGCAAGGAACTATCAATGAAAGAATACTATACAAGCAATTTTGAAATCGGTTTAGAACAAATAAAACAAGGTCTCGAAAAGAAAGGAGGCACAAAAAAACTTGAAAAAGTATGGGAACGAATAGGAAGGCTTAAACAAAAATACCAATCGGCAAACCGGTTTTATCACGTTGAAGTAAAGTCTGATGGAAAAGGAATAGCAGCACAAATAATATGGCGAAAAAAGATAGCTGATACGGAGAAAAACGAAGGAATTTATTTTTTAAGAACAACATTAAAGAACATTGACGAAACGCGTTTTTGGAATATATATAATACGATTCGCCAGATTGAGGCTGTTTTCAGGTTTCTTAAAACAGATTTAAAATTGCGTCCTGTGTTTCATCAAGGAGACATATCTACCATTGCTCATTTACATTTGGGTATTTTAGCCTACCAGGTTATAAATACAATACGTCATCAACTAAAGAACAAGGACATTCACCATGATTGGAAGAATATTGTCCGTATAATGAATTCCCATAAGATGGTAACGTCAACGATTAATAAGGAAGATGGGAAGCGGATAGTCATACGGAAATGCAGTTTGCCTAAAAATGAAGTGCGTCAAATTTATGACGCATTAAAGTATAAATATCGTCCGTTTATAAAAAAATCCGTGTTACCCGAAAATGAAATTTTTAAAACATATAAAATTGATTCTTAGGAAATTACAACCCAACTTTTGCAAGTTGGGTTAACGATTATTTGAAAATAAATTTGCTTTTTACGATAAAAATGATTATTATTGTAAAAACGAATAAACGGATTTAATACTGAATAAAAGTTATGGCTATGATTAAAAAAATTTTAGGACTTATGTGGATATTAATAACCGGATTGGCCGGTTTCTCTCAACCAGAATTTGCAACTATTGAAGCCAAGTGGTGGTATTCGGTAAATATTTGGGGCCCGCCAGTTGGAGGAATAGGATACACAAAAATTGAAGTTTTGGGAGATACCATCATTAAAGGAAATACTTGTAGAATATTGGGTGTTTATTGTGGAGAAAATTCACCCAATGATTGTGCCTATACTGAATTTCTTTATGATAGTAGCGAGGTTATTTTTTGGTATATGGCACCAATTGATTCATTTGTAACTTTATATAATTTTAGTGCAAACCCAGGTGATACCTGGTCTATGATAATAGCAACATCTTTTGGATGTGATGATACTATTACTATCGTAGTTGATTCCGTTGACTATAAAATAATCAATAACCAAACATTAAAGGTGTTATATCTAAATACTATTAATTTAAATCAACAAAACTATCAATTATACGGACAAACGATAAAGCTTTTAGGTAATATAAGATGGATGTTTCCAATATTATCATCGTGCATGTCCGATGAATCAGAATATTCATTACGATGTTATGAAGATTCTACATTGGGTTTATATAAAGTAGATTCTACATTAGGTTTATCTTACACATGGGATACCATTCCTTGTGATACTACATATTATACCAAAATTAAAGAACCTCTTAATAATATCCCAGCCATATCAGTTTATCCCACATTATCTAACAAACATCTTACTATTCAATTAAACTATCCTGATTTATTATATCATACTATAACATATAAAATTTATAATATATGGGGGCAAATGGTACAGAATGGGAAAATAAATAACAACAAACAACAAATAAATATAGAAAACTTAAGTGATAATATGTATTTAATAAATATTTTATTTGAAAATATACAGCAATCTTTTAAATATTGTTTTATTAAAATTTAAACATAATGAAAACAAAATTTCTTATTTTTATTTTTTTTATCCTTCTGTTTTTTGTGCAAACAGTGAGAGGGCAGGTGTATTTACCAGTAGTAAAACCCGACACATCTATTTGGTATTTGGCTCATAAACAACTAGCAGGTAATATTATGGACACATTATTTGCAAAAAACAAAATTGGTGAGTATATAGAAATATGGGTTAGGCAACAATATGGAGAAGGTGAAGATATTTATTGGGGAAAAATAAAAAGCAATCCGGATAATAGTAAATTATGGTTTGTAGTTTCACCAGATTGGTTTCCTTATGATACTACCGAGAAATTAATATATGATATTAGTTTAACAATAGGTGATACTTTTACTTTTAGCAATTATGGCAATTTTACAGATACCGTTGAAGACGTTTTTTATGAAAATAATTTAAAATATATTGAGTTCAAGAATAAAAATACAAATTGGAATGAAAAAGTTCGTTTTATTGAAGGAGTGGGACCAAATACAGGAATTATTGTAGCTGAATATTTGGGTATATTAGACCCCTACACAGTATGCAAGTATGAAAGAGATAGTTTGTTTTATGTTAATCAAAATGATAATTTTATAGGATGTACTTTTAATACATCTGATATTAAAAGTTCTAATTGGATGAATCATATAAGTATATCACCAAATCCATTTTTCCACGTCTTACATATTAATATTATCGATAGTTTGATATACCAAAACGATAAAATATATATTCAAATAACTAACACCTATGGGCAGGTTGTCCATAATAGTAAAAGCAAGAATACTAACGTGTTAACTATTAACACATGGGATTTTAATCCGGGTTTTTATTTACTCAGTATTATTACAAATAAAGAAGTATTAACAAAAAAAATTATTAAATTATGAAAACTGAATTTATAACATTGCTTTTTTTATTCGTATTATTTATCAGCACAAAAAACTATTGCCAACAATATTCTTATGATTTCCAAGATGGTATAATATGGGTTATTATTGACGACGAAAATAATAAGCCTTTTATTGATGGCAAAATATTTACTAAAAATCAGAATCTTAATAATGTGCTGAATGCATACGAAGTTACGAAGTTTTCTAAGGTTTTTCCTTATTCAAAAAATGATTATCTGTTGAGTGTATATGAAATCATTTTTAATGGCTTAACAGTTGATTTTATTGATGAACTAGACAGTGCATTTACAGAAATAATAAAAGTACCAGTTGAAGAACAAATAGCTGTATATGAACCTTCTGACTATATGTGGTGGTTAACCACTCAAGATCCAACAGGTTGGTTATGGCACTTGAAAAAAATACAAACCGATTATGCATGGAATATAACAAAAGGTGAGTCATCAATTAAAATAGCTATTCTTGACACTTGGTTTGATATTAATCATCCTGATTTAGCCAACAAACTTTATACAAATTATGACCCTTTTAGCAATACTCCATTTTCTTCAAGTTGCTACAAAAATCATCATGGCACTGCTGTTGCAAGCTTTGCAGGTGCGCATACCGATGGTGGTGGTCAATTGTCTTCAATTGGATTTAATTGCATGATTATACCTTATCAAGCTTGGGCAGGTAATTATTTACAAAGAGCACATTATGCTTCTTTGGCAATGGGTGCTAAAGTACTTACTTCCTCAGCAGGTGGATGGTCATGTAGATGTAGCACTATTGTTAATAACATCGAAAGAGAAGCAGTACAAGAAATTCTGAATAATGGAACAGTTATAGTTATGCCAGCAGGAAATGGACCAACTGGATCTCACTGTAGACCACAAAATTACACAATAGATCAACCATGGTTTCCCCTTCATCCCGTATATGATGACAGAATTATTATTGTTTCAAGTACAACGAAAGAAGATACGCATACATATATAGATGATAATGGAATAGATAAAACACATTCACATTATCCTGATGTAGATATTTGTGCACCAGGATATTTAGTAATGGGTGCAATTAGTACAGAAAAAAAAGTGTATGATGATTATGGGCAAGTTATTGGATGTGAACCTAACACATGGCCTTATTATGGATCCTGCATAGGAACATCATTTGCTACACCAATTGTCGCAGGTACAGCTGCACTTGTGCTATCTGTTAATCCTTGTTTGGAACCTTATGATGTTAAATTAATTTTGAAATCAACTACTGACCCTATAGCTGATGCAGCTAGTTATCCTAATGGTGTTGGCACAGGAAGATTAAACGCTTTCAAAGCTGTACAACTTGCACAAACTTATGGTGAAATACCACCTATTACTACTAATACTATATGGGATGAAGAAAAATATGTAAAAGGAGATTTAATTATTGAGCCTGGTTCAAAATTAACAATCACTTCTATTATAAGATTTGACCCTAATAGCAAAATTATCGTAAAACAAGGTGCTATATTAGAATTAGACGAAGCAATTCTCACAAATTCAAGTGGATGTTATAACCACTTCTGGCAAGGTATCATCGTCGAAGGTTCCGTTCAACCCGGAAACGACCTCAGCCATCAGGGCTATGTAGAACTAAAGAACGGCACCGTAATCGAAAATGCCGAATGCGGAATTTATGTTGTAGCAAACGGACTTGTAAAAGCCATTGCAAATGCTTTTGATGACGACAACCACCCCAGTTGCAGGTTTATCAATAACAAAAAGGCATTAATGTTTGAAACAACCGGATATGAATATACTCCTTATAAAAACCTGAGCAGTTTTTCCAATTGCGAATTTATTACAAACGAAAACTGGTCTTATCCATCGCTTTATCCCGAATCTTTAGTTGATATAAACAGAACAACAGGAATATCTTTCGAAGGATGTAAATTTCAAAACAGCCAGCCTGCTAACGTACAAGTTGCAAACAGGGGAAAAAGAATTTTATGTACCGAAGGCGGGGAATTTAGCGTTACTTCCCGCTGTATCGGCATGATGTACCCATGTATTCAAAGAGACCGTAATCTTTTTGAAGGATTGTTTTACGGCATAGAAGTCTTGAACGATTATTGCGGTGTTTCAAAAATAACAATAAAAGATGCTGTATTTTATAATAATCACCGTGGCATTTTACTTGAAGGTCAATATTTAATAGCCGATGTACTATTAAACGATTTCATTATCGGTCCTTTAGCTACAGGCGACCTCCCTGTGCCTGGCGATCCGCATTGTCCACCGGAAGATATTGATTGGCCTTATTGTTGGGATCTTTATGAAACCATATCATACTGTGTGTACCTGAACGGCTGCACAGGTTATAAAGTGCAGGAAAACAAGTTTTACAATAATAGCAGCACGAAATATCAGATACCGGGCCTAATCATCAAATCATCGGGCGATGTTCCCAATGAAGTATATAAAAATCAATTTGACGGGATGAGCGTTTCCTGCATCACTACCGGGCAAAACAGCGAGCTGGTCGCCGACGATGACATGGGTTTGAAATACAAATGCAATCATTTTAAAGACAATAAATATGCTTTAGCCGTTATTGAAGGCACAATAGCTATGCGACAGCGGGAATATGATGGCGACCTTGATATCTCCATACCTGTTGGAAATATATTTGACCATCTGTACGACCCGGTTATAGTGGGATATAACTCAGAATTTTATGTTGGAAACCGTCCATGGCCAATCGGACAATATTATAGTTACGAATATGAATATTACTATTATCCCAATAATGATGAGACACAACCTAAAGTCGAATATACATTTCCGGTTTATGTGCATTTATTTCCCGGAGATATTTCAGATTTTGTCATTAACGAAGCTTGTCCATCGCTAATCGTCAAGCCACCACTGCCAATTACAGCGATTTCAAATAACCTGTTAGCGCAAAATACTGCAATAGCTGCTTTTGATTCGGTGCTTAATAATTCAATTGACGGTGGTCATACAGATCTATTACTTGAAAGAATTGTTACTGTAAAACCCAAAAATTATTCAGCTCTTTGCCAGGATTTAATTGGCATAGCGCCTTATGCATCTGGAAAGGTATTGGTTGAATTTATGAAAATTACTTTTAAAGGACAACCTAACAAGAAACGTGTTGTTCTTCTTGCCAATTCGCCATTGCCCCGCGTTGCAAAAGCTGAATTACCAAATACATGGCTTCCGCCGCCCTTCATGCAACAGGTTGTACAACAACAAACAGGTGTATCGGTAGTTGATGAAAGCTATGCAAAGCTTGCCGACATGAAAGCCGACCGGCTAATATTACTACAGGAAGCCATTGGCGTTTGCCTTAATAATGATACTGTTCCGGCATACAGCGACTCGCTTATTACATTGTTGAACAACGAAAATGATTACAGGGCAAAAATGCTGCTTATTTCTTATTTCAACAGATTGGGAATGTATTCCGAAGCGGCGCAGGCATTAAACGAGCTTCAACCGCTAATAATAAATCTGAATGAATATAAGAAGAGTCAAATTTTACAATATATCACTCTTCAGGAGATATTGGAACAGATAAGACAAAACCCTGAACAGCTTGTTACTATCGTAAATAATAATCTGACATTTCTTGAACAGGTTGCAGATTCTGAAAATCCTTATGCATATATAGGGGCACAATTACTTCTTGAACAAGCAGGTATTGGAAATTATCCTGAACGAATTATTCTGCCGTTCGAACCTGCAATTTCAAAAGATTTGAGCATTGAAGGAACGGTTGTCGAAAACGCCGGTTGCGGCGGAATGCCTGTTGAGGGTTATAAAATTGCGCTTATTGACGAGGCGATAGTAGTTGTACCTTCTGTTACACCTGCTGTGACCGGAACAGACGGCAGCTTTAAATACAGCTATTTTGAAACGAGCAAGCTCGACCCTGCTGCGCTTTATTCTTTTGCCACGATTGACGGCTTCCAATTGCAACCACCCGTATTCAAAACCCTCGCCGAATGGATGGCCGACGAAAACATCATCCTGACCTTAAGCAATGTAAACAGGGTTTGGTTATCAAAATACAGCGTAGCAGATTCGATTAATTCTCAAGGACAGGTAATAGACCTTAATGGCAATCTGTTTGTAACCGGGTATATATTATCACCAGGCACCTCTTTTGATTATATTACTTTAAAGTACAACACAAATGGGCTCTTACAATGGGTTCAAACTTATAATGGTATTGGCAATTCAATGGATATCGCCTATACAATATATGCCGACACTTTGTCGAATGTTTATGTTTCGGGGTTAAGCTATAATATGCAAAATCAAACATCAGAATATGTAACTATTAAATATGATTCCAATGGAGCTGAACTATGGCAGTCAAAATATTATGGAATATTTGCACCGGTTATGGCAGTGGACAATGCAGGGAATACATACATCTGTGGAATGAAACAAACTCCACAAGCAACGGGCTTCTTTTTACTAAAATATAATATAAATGGTAATTTACTATGGGTACAAAACCCCGCTCCTCCAATAAATACCGGTCAAATAATTAATGCTATTTCTCTTGATAATGAAAATAATATAATAATTGGTGGTTATAATTCAAATATATCTGATGGTAATTCTTCATATTATATTGCAAAGTTTAATGCAAACGGAATTCTTTTGTGGGAAAGAACTAATTTTTATGAATATGGTGTTTTTGTTAGCGATATAACTGCTGATAATAATAATAATATTTTTGGAGCAGGTAGAAAAGGAATAATTAAATACGATAGTAATGGCGCTATGCAATGGATTCAACCTGATTTGAATTTAAAGAAAGTAGCGGTTGATAACAATTATGATGTAATCGCCATTGGCGAATATGGCTTATATAAATATGATAATATTACTGGTGCAAAATTATGGGAAGTGCCAAATGAACTCTGGGATATGGAAATAGACAACTCGGGAAATATTTATGTATTGCCCGATTCTTATTTATTACAAAAATATAGTAATAATGGTGAATTGATATGGACAGTACCGTATTCCGACCCTGGTTATTATAGTTTTTCAGATATTGTTATATCGTCAAACAATAACATCTATGGTACAGGTTCACAAAGTCAATGGTACGCTAACAATCTGACTTATGAACTGCTCGCTGTAAAGTATGCCCAATGCCCTGCAACAGCAGGTTTGAAAAATCTTTTTTTTGCAGGTGAAGAAGAACCCGGAACCGAACCAATTAAAAAGCCGGTACAAGAAGTTACTTCCTATGCCATGCTATTTCCCAATCCAAACAACGGTAATATGCAACTGGATTACTATTTCCAGTCAAAACAGGATGGCATGTTGGTCATTCAAAATATGCAAGGAACCGTTGTCGCTTATTATCCATTAAATGCAAATAACCACCACACTATTATTAATAACGATATTTTAGATAATGGAGTATATCTATTCCGTATTTTTGAAGGGCAAGAAATTATTTCACAAGGGAAGTTAGTTGTTATAAAATAAATAAAATTGTTACTATTTATACTGTGAGCTATTAAATAATTCACGCAAATTTCGCAGATTTTGCAGAAAAAATTTTTGTATCTGCGGATATCAGCGAAATCGTCCGACGCCAAAGGCTTTAGCCGTCGGTGTCAGCGGGAAGAAAACTTTGCGTGAAAATTTTGTGAACTTTGCGTAAAAATTTTAATTCGTGCAATTCATGGCAATTCTTTAATGCTAACTTTGCATGAAAATTTTATATAAAATTTATTAAATCCTTAATAATATTTTTATGAAAATAACTAATGTAATCTTATCAGTATTTACCTTGTTTTATATCTCTATGAGCAGTTTTTCGCAAAGCGGCTATGATATGAAAGAAGGTGAAACTATTTATCTTGATAATGAAGGTAATATTATCGGCACGAATATGCCGGAAGGTATAACCTCAAAGTACAGGACAGACATTCCTGCTGCTCATTCTTCGAAAAAAAATTCCAGTTATAATGAGGATGGAACTCTTAAAATACCCGGGTACACTCCGAGCGGGAATAAAGAGGCGGATGAACAAAATTATAAAAAAGCAAAATATCTGTTATATCAGAACAATTATGAAGAATATCAAAAAATATTTGATAATGTTTCTTCATCTCAACCTGTCCAAATAATTACACCTGAAGAATTCAATAATTTGCCTGAAAATAAACAACAACAAATTTTAACTCAACCGGAAAAATACAAAATCGAAAAAAACGACTAAAGTCGAGATAATATGAGCGATATAAAAAATACAGGCAGCGAAAGCGAATATATCATCATCCCCAATCCTATCTATGATGTGGTTTTCAGGTATTTAATGGATGATCCCGAAAGCGCTATGATTGTTCTTTCAACATTAATAAACGAAAAAATAACAAAATTGCACTTAGAACCCTTAACGCATACCGAAAAAAAGAAAAAACCGGAAGACTTTACAATAGAAGACCCCAAAACACAAGACGACATCAGGTTGTTTCACCTTGATTTTACTGCAACCGTAGAATTGCCCGACGGTACTGAAGAATTGATAATGATAGAAATACAAAAGGCGAGCGAACCTGACGATATTTTTAGATTTAAACGCTACATCAGCAAAAATTTTCAAAAAAAACAGGAAAAGGAAATTATTGATCCTGAAACACAAGCCGTAATAACAATAAACAAACCCATTCGGTTGATTCCCATATTTATCCTGAACTTCAGGATAGAAAACGAAATCAACGATTTACTGATAAAGACAGACAGGATAAAAACAGGCGTATTTAAAAACAAACAACTTCAAAAATACAACGAATTCATCGACAATTTAAGCTATAATATATGGGTAGTTCAACTGCCAAACTTGTATAACATAGAACAGGCTGAATACGAAAACGATGAGTACAAAAGCAAATTGTATGCTTTATTAAAACTTTTTGACCAGAAATCGAAAGTAAAAGACAACGAACATCGTTTGCGATTGATACGGAAATTTTTTCCAGGCTTTTTAGACAGAGTAATTAAGCGGTTGCAATCGGCATCTATCGACAATCCCTCTCTTGAAGAACAAATGCATGCCGAGGATGAATATTTGCAGGCATTAATTGACAGGGATAATAAGATAAGCTACTATATGGAACAATTGGATAACACAAAAGAACAATTGGATAATGAAAAAGAATTAAGTCAAGAAAAGGATAAAGCTTTAAACCAAAAAAACAATATAATATTATCTTTTGCCAAAATGTTAAAAGAGAACGGTGTTTCACCTGAAGAAATTCATAAAAAAACTCAATTATCATTAGACGAAATAGACAAACTGTAAAATGACCGGATAGGGCAACCGGAGAGATTTGACCCAAATTACAAATTATATTTTAGAACGTAAAATGGTATAACAATTGAATTTATAACAATATAACAATTGAATTTAGATTAATAATTAATAAAATTATCTATTATGAAAAGACTATTCTATTGCTTTATAGCAATTTCATTATCAGGGTTTATTTTTTCCACACGCGTTTTTTCGCAGTGTGCTAACGATAATACGCTGTGGGTTGACTTAACGCCCCCGTCCTGTCCCGGAACTAATTCAACATCCTGTATTTTCGGCGGCGAATATTGCACCGTTAGCGTTGTATCAGGTAATACATACACTTTTCAGACATGCGGTGATACTGATTTTGATACTCAAATTACCACGTACAACCAAGGTACCGGAGCGCAAATTAGTTATGACGATGATGGATGCGGAACATTTGCTGGTCCTTCAACTATAACATGGACAGCTACCTTTACCGGAATTGTTCGTGTTCTTGTTGACAAATATTATTGCGTTGACCAGTCAACTTGTATGACGCTTTCAGTAAGCTGCTCGCCACCTCTTGCCAGTTATAATCATCCAACTACAGGATTGCAGAATACATATCTTGGAGCCTGTATGGTAAGCACCTGCAATGCAAATTATTATGACAACGGCGGAGCAGCCGGCAATTATTCAGATAATATTAATTATATTTATCGTACATTCTGTCCAAGCCAACCTGGTAATTGTATCCGGGTAACTTTCACATCTTTTAACACTGAATCGGGTTTCGATTATTTAAATATTTTGAATGGCGCCACACAAGGCAGTCCATCATTAGGGTCATTTAGCGGAGCTACTAGTCCTGGCGTACTAACTTCAACAGATGCGAGCGGCTGTCTGGGCTTCCGTTTTAATTCTGATGGCTCGGTAAATGCGTCAGGATGGGCTGCAACTCTTTCATGTGTAGCTTGCTCCGGCGGGCCTACCGCAACAGAAGATAATAACTGCACAGCAGCAAATTCTATATGCGGAAATACACCTGTTACAGGAGTCGCTACAGGACCCGGGCTGACTTCAGAATGTAACGGATGTGTGATAAGTGAAAACTATTCGAATTGGTACAAGATTTATATCGGGACAGGCGGAACTCTTGCGTTAACCATTAATCCGGTTGTTGGTAGCGATGATTATGATTTTTCTTTATGGGGTCCCAATGTCCCATGCGGCAGTATTAACAGCACCGCTCCTGTCCGCTGTTCTTATGCTGAAGGAGCCGGTAGCACGGGAATGGGAAACGGTGCAAGCGATTTTTCCGAAGATGTTCTGGGCGATGGATGGGTTGCTACTTTAGCGGTTAGCGCCGGACAGTACTATTATTTTATGGTTAACGATTGGACTCCGGGAGGTAACGGTTTTGAAATAAACGCCTCGGGCAGCACCGCTATATTTGGCGTACCGCCCGGCTCAGTCACCGTACAAACAAATAATACATGCCCAGGGCAAAACGCCGGTTCTGCATGTGCAGTAATTAATGCAGGATTGCCTCCTTACACTTTTTCATGGAATACAGGACAGAATACTCAATGTATAAACAATTTAACCCCGGGAACTTATACCGTAACAGTATTTGATGGAAGCGGCTGTAATTCAGTAGCAAGCGGAACAGTTGGAAATTTTGGCTCTCCTTCTATTTCCTTTACCGTTATTACTAATGTAAATTGCTTCGGCCAATCCACGGGTGCAATTGATATGACCCCTTCCGGCGGAACTCCTGGCTATAGCTATTGGTGGACAGGCCCATTTGGGTTCACTGCATCTACCCAGGATATCTCCAATCGCCCTGCAGGCACCTATAATGTTACCGTTACCGATGCTAATGGGTGTATAGCGACCTCCTCGACAACAATCACTCAGCCCGCCGCCGCCCTGTCCGGCTCAACCCTCATTACTAATGTGCAGTGCTTCGGGCAATCAACAGGTGCAATAGATTTAACGCCTTCCGGAGGAACTCCCGGCTATTCCTATTTATGGAACACGGGTGCTGTTACACAAGATCTTTCTAACCGCCCGGCAGGAACATATACTGTTACAATTACCGATTCAAAAGGATGTACTGCTACCGTCTCAGCCACAATTACCCAACCTGGCTCAGCAGTATCGGTTACAACAACAACGACTAATGTAGCCTGCTTCGGACAATCAACCGGCTCGGCTACAGCAAATCCTTCAGGCGGTGCAGGCGGATATTCATATTCATGGAATACCGGGGCTAATACTCAAACTATCACCAATCGCCCCGCAGGAACCTATACTGTAACAGTTACCGATGCCAATGGCTGTACTGCTACAGCTTCTGCTACTATAACTCAACCTCCATCAGGAGTATCGGTTACTGCTTCACAAACAAGTGTTAGTTGTTTCGGTGGTTCAAACGGCTCTGCAACTGCAAATCCTGCAGGCGGTACACCCGGTTATTCATATTTATGGAATACAGGAGCAAATACTCAAACTATAACTAATCGTCCGGCAGGAACTTATACTGTAACAGTTACCGATGCCGGTGGTTGCACCGCTACGGCTTCCGTTACTATTACTCAACCTCCGTCAGGAGTAACGGTTACTACTACACAAACAAATGTTACTTGTTTTGGAGGTTCAAATGGTTCTGCAACTGCAAATCCTTCAGGTGGAACACCAGGTTATTCATATTTATGGAATACAGGAGCGAATACTCAAACAATCACGAATCGCCCGGCAGGAACTTATACTGTAACAGTTACCGATGCCGGTGGTTGCACAGGTACAGCGTCAGTAACTATTACTCAACCTGCTTCCGCCGTATCAGTTTCAATAACACAAACAAATGTTGCTTGTTTCGGAGGTTCAACCGGCTCTGCAACAGCAAATCCTGCAGGCGGTACACCGGGTTATACTTATTCCTGGAGTACAGGGGCAATATCTCAAACAATAACTAATCTCCCTGCAGGTACATATTTTGTGACAGTATTCGATGCAAACGGATGTACTTCGACAGGTTCCGTAACTGTTACACAACCGGCTTCTGCAGTCTCAGCAAGTATTGTTGGCACAAATGTTACATTTTTCGGCGGTTCAGATGGAGTTGCCAATTTAACACCTTCGGGCGGTACACCTGGATATACTTATCTGTGGAATACGGGAGCGATATCTCAGGATTTAACAAATATTCCCGCAGGAACATATTGCGTTACTGTTACCGATGCTAACGGATGCACAACTTCGGCATGCATAACAATTACACAACCCGGCTCACCATTAACAGCAACTATTATCGGAACAAATGTTACCTGCAACGGAGGTAATAATGGTATTGCCGATTTAAGCGTTTCCGGCGGTGTGGCGCCATACACATATTTGTGGTCAAATTCTGCCACTTCACAGGATATTTCCGGTTTGACTGCAGGAACATATACAGTTACTGTTACGGATAATAATTCTGTTACAACAACAGCTTCTGTTACTATCACTCAACCGACAGTATTATCTTCAAACATAATCGCCACAAACGTAACCTGTCAGGGGCTAAGCGACGGATCCGCCGATTTGACGGTTTCAGGAGGCGCTTCACCATATTCATATTTATGGAATACAGGCGTTACAACTCAGGATATTTCAGGATTACCGGAAGGAACATACTGTGTTACCGTTACTGATGCTAATTCCTGTACCGCTTCTACATGTATTACTATAACTCAACCTCCAAAAATGAATACTACTCTTACAGGAACAAACGTATTATGTTATGGTGCAGCAACAGGCGCAACCGATTTAACCGTAACCGGAGGAATTCCTCCTTATACTTATTTATGGAACCCGGGCGGTGCAACTTCTCAAGATTTATCTAATATTACTGCTGGAACTTATTCTGTTACTATAACCGATGCAAATGCATGTTCTAATGTTGTTTCAATCAATATTACTCAACCTGCATCGGGAATAAGCCTTACAACGTCACAAACCAATGTGCTGTGTAATGGAAATTCGACAGGTTCAGCCACTGTAAATCCTTCGGGCGGAACACCTGGTTATTCATATCTATGGAGCACAGGAGCACAGACGCAAGGCATTGCGTCTCTACCTGCCGGCTTGTATTATGTGACGGTTACAGATGCCAATTCCTGTACCGCAACTACTTCAGTTACAATTACGCAGCCGGCGGTTCTGTCTCTTATAACGACGGGAACTGATGCAACCTGCAATGGTACATGTAACGGTACGGCCACTGTTACTCCAAGCGGAGGTACCGCGCCTTACAGCTATATATGGAGTAATTTGCAAACAACTCCGACTGCAAACAATTTGTGTGACGGAACATATAATATTACGGTTACCGATTTTAATGGATGTACCGCAACAGATAGCCAGGTTATTAATGAACCTGCATCAATAACATTATCATCAACCTTCACAAATTCTGTTTGCGGAGGAGCGACAGGAACAATTGATCTAACAGTTGGGGGTGGTATCGTTCCATATACATATCTTTGGTCGAACGGATCCACAACTCAGGATATATCCGGATTAAGTGCGGGAGCATATACGGTGACAGTATCTGACAACAATAGCTGCACATTAACAATAACTGCAAATATTAGCGATGCAGGCGCCCCTGCCGCTACTATTACTTCCAGTACAAATGTCAGTTGCAATGGAGGCAGCGACGGTTCTGCAACTGTTACTGTTTCATCAGGCACATCGCCTTATGATTATGAGTGGTCTACAGGGGCATCCAGTATGAATGATCCATTATTGACAAATACAGTTAATGGATTAAGTGCAGGAAATGTTTCTGTAACGGTTACCGATGCTCTTAATTGCGCTGCTAATGCTACAGTGCTTATTACACAACCGGCCGTTTTGAACGCAAGCATTACATCATTTTCCAATGCGACCTGTGACGGAGGCGCCAATGGTTCTGCGACTGTCGCTGCTAACGGTGGAACTCCAATATACACATATTTTTGGACCGGTGGCCAGGCTAATGCTATGGCAATAAATCTGTCTGCCGGTATTTATGGAGTTACAGTAACTGATGCTGAAGGATGTACAGTCACAACATCGGTTACAATTACAGACCCTGATCCTGTAACAGCAACAATTACCGGCACCGATGCTTCATGTTTCGGTGGTTCAACCGGTATCGCCAATTTGACACCAGGCGGAGGCGCTGCACCATATACTTATTCATGGTTACCAGGCGGTTCAACCAGTCAGGATTTAACAAATATTTCAGCCGGAATCTATAATGTTACTGTTACCGATGCAAACGGGTGTACCGGCACAGGTTCCATAACTATTGGTCAACCTTCCGCAGCGCTGGCAGTAACTACATCACAAAATAATGTAGCTTGTTTTGGAAATTCAACAGGTTCGGCAACTGCAACTCCTACCGACGGAACTTCTCCGTACACTTATTTATGGAATGTCGGACCAACTACACAAACTATATCCAACCTGTCGGCCGGAACATATTGCGTTACAATTACCGATGCAAATTCTTGTACCACAACGGCTTGTGTCACCATTACCCAACCTGCGGCTGCATTATCTGTTCTTACCTCACAAATTAATGTGGCTTGTTCCTCAGATTCAACAGGATCGGCAACTGCGAATCCAACCGGAGGTACTCCCGGATATAACTATTTATGGACAGGTGGAGTTAATACTCAAACAATAACCGGCATTCCGCTCGGCACATATAATGTAACAGTTACCGACAATAACGGATGTACAGCTACAGCTTCCGTTTCTATAACCGAACCTGCACCGGTAACAGCAACAATAATTGGAACCGGTGTAAGTTGCTTCGGAGGCTCAAATGGAAGTGCCGATCTAACTCCGAGCGGAGGTATAGCGCCTTATACTTATTTATGGTCGCCCGGTGGTTCAATCGGTCAGGATTTAAACAGTATTACAGCAGGAGTATATGCGGTTACTGTTACCGATGCAAACGGATGTACGGCCACTTCTTCTGTTACAATAACACAACCGGGAGCGGCATTATCAGCAAGCATTACAGGAAGTGATGTAACTACTCCTGGTGGTGATGATGGTTCTGCAGATTTAACAGTATCGGATGGAACTATACCTTATACATTTATCTGGTCTAATGGCGAAAGCGCCGAAGATATTGACAGCTTATCAGCAGGAACTTATTCAGTAATAGTAACAGATGCAAATGGGTGTACTGCCGCAGCTTCCGTAACAATTAATGAACCCGGAGCTATCTCGGCTTTCATTTCAGGCACTAATGTGAACTGTAATGGAGAAAGCACAGGCGAAGCGAATCTTACGTTTTCCGGAGGCACTCCACCATATACCTTTCTCTGGTCAACCGGAGATACAACCGAAGATTTGACAAATCTGGCTGCCGGAAATTATTTTGTCACTGTCACTGATGCCAATAATATTACTGCAACTGCTGCTGTTTCTTTAAACGAACCTCCACTGTTGACTGCAAACATCACTGCCACAGACGTAACTTGTCAGGGAGGAGCTGACGGTTCAGCCTATTTGACCGTTTCAGGCGGCACTATGCCATATTCTTACGATTGGTCTAATGGTAATACTAACCCTGGTTTATACGGAGTACCACAAGGTATTTACTATGTTATTGTGACAGATTTTAAAAATTGCACAGTGACAGACACGGTTACAATTACCGAACCTGCTACAGGTATTAGTATTTTTTCCAATATTACTAATATTGACTGCTTTAATAATTCTACCGGCGCTGCTGATATTGTTGTTTCAGGAGGCGCTTCCCCGTATTCTTATTTATGGTCGAATGGAAATACTAATGAAGATTTATCAAATGTCCAGGCTGGGGTATATGGTGTTACCGTTACGGATGATTATTTATGTACTTCATCGTCATCAGTAACTATTACCCAGCCATCATCATGGTTTACTGCATATATAATAAAAACCAACGTATCATGTAACGGGAGTTCGGATGGAATAGCCGATTTAGAAACCAGCGACGGCACTGCGCCATTTACCTATTTATGGTCTGACAGTTCTTCTTCAGAAGATTTGCTTGGTATTCCTCCGGGTATTTATTCAGTTACTGTTACCGATGCTAACGGATGCACAGCAATAGCTTCTGCTAATATTACCGAACCTGGTGTTCTGACTACCGGTGTTACTGTTTATAATGTTGATTGCTATGGAGGCTCAACCGGTATGATTGATTTATCGGTAAACGGAGGTACTATGCCGTTTTATTACGAATGGTCAAACGGATTTAATAGCCAGGATTTAAATAATGTGCCAGCTGATACATTTTATGTTACAGTGACAGATGTTAATAATTGTTCAATTATTGATATAGCTATAGTCGACCAGCCATTATCTGAATTAACTGCAAGCCTCGCAGGAATGAATGTTTTATGTTATGGAAATTATACCGGTTCAATTGAATTGACCGTGACAGGCGGTACATCGCCTTATATGTATTACTGGAACTACGGACAAACAGATGAAGATTTGGATAGTATTAATGCCAGTAATAATTATTCCGTTACTGTCGTTGATGCAAATTATTGTCTGGCAACGGCATCGGTTGCTATTACTCAACCACCTGTTATTACTACTATAATGACGACAAATGAAATTTTGTGTAACGGCGATAGTACGGGAGTTGTGGATTTAGTTGTATTTGGAGGAGTTACACCATATTCATATCTATGGAATACTTTCCCTCCCGACACTACAACTTCCGTATCAAATTTACCGGGCGGTTTTTATAAAGTTACAGTAACCGATGCCAATGGTTGCATTAAAGTTGATTCGGTGACACTTTTAGAACCTATGGAACTACAAATTGGCGAGCTTATAGTACAAGATGTGAATTGTTATGGTGAATCAACCGGTTCAATTGATATTTCTTATGTTCAGGGCGGAAGGCCGGCTTATTCTTATTCATGGAATAACGGTCAGTCATCCTCGTCTATTTCTAATGTTACAGCAGGTATATATATGATTACTGTTACCGATGCCAATGGGTGTACAGATATGGCAAGCGATACCTTAACCGAACCCGATACATCTCTGTCTGTTTCGATTGTTTTACCCTCGGTTAATTGTTATTTTGAATACGAAGCATTTATTAATCTAACCGTTTCAGGCGGTACACAAAACGATTCGATTCCTTATTATAACTACTTATGGAATTACGGTCAAACAACCGAAGATATTGATAGCATCGGACCGGGCCTTTATATTGTTACAATTACAGATGCAAACGATTGTATATTAGATACTTCTATGTCAATTTTCAGCAAACCACATATTTCACTTGTTAAGACCGACCTGACATGTTATGAAATGAATAATGGAACAATCATAGCAGATGTAGGTGGAGGTAATCTCCCATTTAATTATTTATGGTCAACAAATGACACTACGCCTGTCATTACAAATTTACCTGTTGGTACTTATTCGCTTACAGTTACCGATGTTAATAACTGTGCAGATACTGCTTTAATATCTCTTACTCAACCCGATTCATTATTTGCAGCCATTGTTGTTACCGATGCTTTATGTTACGGCGATTCGACCGGAGGTATTAATTTATCAGTATTTGGCGGAACTATCCCATACACATATTTATGGAATTCGGGGCATACTTCTCAGGATATTATGAATGTTTCTTCCGGCATATATACAGCAACTGTAACCGATGTAAATAATTGCCAGGTTGTATGTGATTCTATAATTATTTCTCAGCCAACAGAACCTTTGGCGCTCAGCTTTAATGTTACAAATGTAACTTGTTATAATGGCGATGATGGAGCTATTGACGTCACAGTTACAGGGGGAACTCCTTTTTACACTTATCTATGGAATTATGGATATTCGACTCAAGATATTGACAGCTTAATAGCGGGCGAATATGAAGTTACGATAACTGATTATTATAAATGTAAATTAATTGACTCAATGCTGATTTATCAACCGGAAGAGCTAAGCTGGTCGTTTCCGGAGCCTGTTCCGACTGCCTGCGGTGATTCCACAGGTTCGGCCACATTTTATGAAATAACCGGCGGAACTGCGCCATATACATGGCTCTGGTCAAACGGTGAGACCGATTCAGTGGCTAATAACCTTTACTATGGCAATCATAATATTTCAATAACAGATGTAAACAATTGCACTGCAACATTTGAGTTCTCTGTTAACACGCAGGGCCAAAACAATGTTATCCCCTACCCCGTAAACCAGATACTTTGTCACGGAGGACTCGGTTCAGCGACAGTTAATATGCCCGCAGGAATACCGCCTTTTACGTTTTTATGGAACGACGGACAAACAACACAGACAGCCGATAGCCTTATCGAGGGTTCATACTCTGTGACTATTACGGATGCGATTGGATGTACTGGTACGGCTTCAATCATTATTGTCCCGGCGCCTTTAAATCTTACTTTATCCGCTACACCTGTACCTGTCAGTTGCCGTGATGCAGGCGACGGACAAGTGATTATGCAAGGAACCGGTGGTGTACCTTATTATTCGTTTACTGTTGTACTTGCAGATACTTCAGATACAATTGTATTTCAATCAGTTGACGTCCTGTCGGATACAGCTACATTGTTACTTCCCACCACCGCCGGTTATGTGGTTCTAATGCAGGATGCCAATGGCTGCCCAGCCAATTCTTCTGTAACCATAACCGAACCTCTTTATCTCGAACCGGGGATACCCGCAATTATTAATGTAAGCTGTTATGGAGGCAACGATGGATTAATACAAATGTATCCTGCCGGAGGCAATGGCAGCTATCAATATTTATGGTCAAACGGTCAATTCGCTTCTGTTGCAATGAATCTTAGTTCCGGAATATACTATGTAACCATTACCGATGCAAAGGACTGCGATACAACAATGTTTATCAGCGTCAGCCAGCCTCCTTTAATTGTAATCGAAGACAGTGTTGTCAAAACATCCTGCCGCGACCATCACGACGGAGAAATTCACCTGACAATCACCGGTGGAACAGGAGAATATTCTTTTGACTGGAGCGACGGACAAATTTCCAATCCTGCGACTGAGCTTGTTATTGGTAAATATTATGTAACTGTAAGAGACGAATACGATTGTTCGATGTTCGACACTATTGAAGTCGGTTATATTCAACTGGAATGTTTAACTATTCCCACCGCCTTTACACCGAATGACGATAATTATAATGATGATTGGGAACTGCTGAATATTGAGCTTTACCGTCAGATTACAATTCAGGTATTTAACCGCTGGGGTGATAAAGTATTCGAATCCGATGGCTCCGGCAGTGAATATGATGGTAAAAGATGGGATGGAACATATAATGGACGTAAATTGCCTATTGGACCATATATGTATATTATTGATTTGCATAATGACCTTGAGCCGTATGCGGGAACAGTGACGATTATCAGGTAGATTTATTTTTTATGGTTAAAGTACACGAACATGCGGCAAAGCGTTGCCTCGAAAGAGGGGCGATAGTAATTGAAGATTGGATTATTATTACTATAATTGTCAAATATTTTTAAAAATCAGTTAATATGCCTGATGGATTTTCGTATGAAATTGAAAAAGAGTATTACGATTGGGGCGAAAAAGTTGCTTTACTAGAGTATTATCAAAAGCTTAAAAATGAATGAACATAACGATATTTGAGATAGAGTTAAGATTTATAGCAAAAAGATGTCATCTCTACTGACGATAGTTACAATTTTTTGTATATTCTTTAAAATAAGTTAAATTTGCATATTATCATAAAATACTTTTTATTATGGATTTAAATCTAAAAATACCCTCAACAATCTATAGAGCTATTTGCCTGCCCGAGCCTCAAAAAGAAGCTGTTTTACTTCGGGAATTAAGTTTTATACTTTATCAAAAAAATATTCTTTCGCTTGGGAAAGCCCGCGAATTAGCACGAATGACAAAATGGGAGTTTCATGAAGAACTTGGGAAGCGAAAAATCGAAAGACACTATGATTTTGAAAGTTATAAAGAGGACTTGAAATATGCCAAATCATAAAATTATTTTCAATTCCTCTCCTTTAATCAATTTGTCAAAAATTGATAAGTTAGATCTTATTGAAAAACTGTATTCTAAAATAATTATTCCAAATGCAGTTTATGAAGAGGTTGTAGTTAATGCAAAGCATAAAGATGAAATTGAAGAAATAAATAAATTGATAGAACGGAAAATTATTAATATCAAAGAAGTAAAAGACAAATATCTGGTAAAAGCATTTCGTAAAGACTTAGATTACGGCGAATCTGAAGTCATTGCTTTGGCTTTGGAGTTAAAAGCAGACCTGATAGTTGTTGACGAAACCGATGCACGCAGGATTGCTGAAATCTATGAAATTAATAAAACAGGGTTCATTGGAATATTATTAAAAGCACATAAGACAGGGTTAATCCATAATTTTAAAATTTTACTTGATACCACAATAAAAAAAGGGTTTTGGATAAACAGAAACCTGTAT
>JACQWN010000669.1 GCA_016209245.1 Bacteroidia bacterium | reverse complement strand
CAAAATACTTTTGCTCAATATGGAATTTATGCTTATGCAAACACCGCCCCAACTGTTGGAAATACGTGGAACGATGATTTAGAATCTGACCTTGGTTGGACTTATAGCGGTTCGGGTACTTATACCTCTACCCGTAATGTTATAGCATCAGATTGCGCAGGAGGAAGTTGCATTACCGGATCGCCAAACAGCGGAACTAATGTTGTAAATTTAAAAGTATGTGCCATCAGTTCTACTGCATATATCAGTAAAACATTTACAATTGCATCCGGTGGTGGAACATGGACTTTCTGGTACAAAATAGGGAGCGAAAGCGATTGGGATTTCTTGCAATATTCCACAAACGGTGGAACATCTTATACTAATATTGTCTCAGGGTGTGTTGATACATGGACACTGGCATCTATTGCTTTGTCTGCAGGCACACAGACTCTTAGAATTCGCTTCTATTGTGATAATTCAAATAATTTATTAGGAAGCAAAACCATTATTGATGACATAAAAATAACCAATGTTGCTTCTACTGGTACTACTTATGCCGGATATTTTAATGGAAATATTTGCTGGACAGGCACAAGTGGTGCTTGCTCTGATAAAAGATATAAAAAGGATGTTGTTACAATTGACGGAGCATTGAATAAGGTTATTTCTCTGAATGGAATTTATTATTATTGGAGAAAAGACGAATTTCCGTCAATGAATTTTTCAAATAAAAAACAAATCGGAGTAATTGCCCAGGACGTAGAGCCGCTTTTCCCTGAATTAATAGCAACTGATGCTAACGGATACAAAACAGCTGACTATTCTAAAATTACTCCGATTTTAATTGAAGCTATTAAGGAACTGCAAAAGCAGATTGATTCACTTAAATCAGAAAACCAACTTTTGAAAAATGATGTTGAATCAATAAAATCCCAACTTGGAATAATAAATATAAGAGACGACAATAAAAATAAAAATATCAAGGTAAAAAAAATACAAACTGCTGAAGTGAAAGAATCTGTTAACTACGAAGAAAATAATCAGCAGAATAATAATAGTGGGATAATTGAGGATATCCCACGGGCTATACCTTAACTTTTTTAACAATATCCCTGATAATAAGCAGCAGTAGCAGTAAAAAATGCAATAAGTCGAATTAAAATTAAGCTATAATAAGTCTTTTTATGAAAAAGTATTATATAATCTTATGCATATGTTTTACGTATCTATATTGTTTTTCTCAAAATGCTGATGAATCAAGGCGAACTCATAGAGCAATAGTAAAACAAACTTTACAGGATAGTTCAATAAGTAAAATGGGAAAATTGAACAACACAGGCAATCAGACCGATTCCCAAAACAATCTTCCCTCTGGTAATAATAGCCGCCTTAACAGGCGTTCATCACATATTTCCAGTGTAAAACCAGATTCAAGTATTATTAATGTACAAACAACAAAAACGAACACATCAGATTCCGGTAAACAAAATAACGAAATAAGGGATAGGCGTAACAATAAAAAACAGTTATTATTAGAAGAAGAAAAACCAAAAAAATAAAACCAATAAATTCAAAAAGAGGCGCTATTGAAGAATGTATTGTTTATTATCATAAATTTTGTTTGTTTTTCAGTATTCGCTCAGGATAATAATAAAGACATTGAAAAACTTAAAAAGATAATATACACGTTTGCTGATGACTCAATGACTGGCAGGGCAGCAGGTACAGTGGGAGAAGAAAAAGTAAAAAAATCCACAATGGCGCAGATGATAACGCAAGCGGTGTGGCAATAATGTTAGTACTTGCAGAACAACTTAAAAAGCCTGAATTTAAAGAATACAATTATTTGTTTATTGCATTTTCAGCACACGAAGACGGTTTATATGGTTCTGAGGCATTTGTTACTGAAAAGGAATATGATTTAACCAAAGTAAAGCTGATGCTCAATTTTGATATGGTAGGTCAGCTTGACACAATTAATCCAATACTTAAAGTAATGAAGAATAATAGCGAAAAATATCTTGATTCTATTTTATATAAACTAACAAAAAATGAGTTTAATTTAATTATAACTGAAGACAATAAGCTGACAGACGCTACAGTATTTATCAATAATAATATTCCATGTATTACATTCACCACAGGAACTCACGATGATTATCACAAAGGTATCGGATGATGCCGAAAAAATAAATTATGAAGGAATAAAAATTATATTTAATTTTGCAGATTCATTAATGTTCAATTTACAGGAGCATGAAAAAAACGGAAATAAATAAAATAAAATGAGACAAGTAATAATATATCGTGGCGAAGATAGCTACTGGATAACGGAATGTCCGAGTTTGCCCGGCTGTATTTCTCAGGGCAAAACAAAAGAAGAAGCGCTAAGCAACATCAGAGAAGCAATAGCTGTTTATATTGAAGCGCTGAAAGAAGATAGTATTCCCGTTCCCGAAGAACATTTTGATGCAATACTAATGGCTGTATGAGTAAGTTACCGGGAATTTCAGGACGTGATTGCATGAATGCATTGCTGAAAGCAGGGTTTTACTTTAAAAGGCAAAAAGGAAGCCATATGGTTTTGCGAAAAGATACACCTTTCACACAGGTGGTGGTACCCGAACATAATGAGTTAGATAAAGGAACTTTACGGGCAATTATCAGGCAAAGCGGGTTAAGCGTAGATGATTTTTTAAAACTATTGTAAGATAGGATTTGTTTTTTTCTTAATAATATTTATACTTGGGTTAAAAATTAACCAAAAAATTAAACAAATAGAAAAATATTAATTATGGAAAACTTTGCACTTTTTTCATTAGCAATTATGCTGATAGCATTTGGTCTTTTTATGGCTTTTTCATTAGGTGGATTTTCTGATATATTTTATTCTAAAAAAAATAAAACTAAAGAAATTAAGAAATAAAAGAAAAACTTGACAGGAACAATTAAAATCATGCCTAAACACGAAAAAGTAAAGAAAAATATTGGATTAGCTTTTGATCTTTTAATGGAAATTATTAAAAATCCAGCTATGACTGATAATATCCCTGATGGCTCAACAATAATATTTTTAGATAATGAACAAAGTATCAGCAAAAAGGAAACTTTAAAAAATAATAATAAATACATTAACGTGAAACGCCAATTTGAAGTAGTTTAATATTCTGTTATTCCACCCCCGGCGTCGCCATGAAAGCCACCCATTCCGGCATGATCGTCGGCATTGCCCTTGAGGATGCCACATTGTTCAATTTACAGGGGCATGAAAAAAACGGAAAAAAATAAAGTAGACAATTACTGTAGCAGAATAAATTAAAAATGAGAAGAAAAAAGAGAACGATAATACAATTTGATTAAAAAAAATTGCAAATGAAAAAATTAAGTAACTTTGCTTTGCATATATACTGCCAACGGTTAAAAATTAACCTTTTGCTGAAATAATATTGCTAAATTGTCATATTGTTAAATTGTTATATTGCTAAATTGTTATATTGCCACATTGCTAAATTGTTGAATATGAAATAATTTAGCCATTTAACCATTTAGCCATTTAACAATGTTAACCATTTAACCATTTTTAATATATCTTTGCACTAAAATTAACTAATATGGAAATCGGACTATCCCTTTTAGGACTTGGCATCGCACTTACCGCCTTTATTTTTGCATGGGCAGGGCGAAAAGTGATAATTTCAAAAAACAAACTTATATTGGAAATAAGACAGATATTCCGTGAATCAAAAGAAAGAATGGACCCCTATTAAAAGAATGGAACAACTGCTCAGAGAATTCAGCGAAAAACTCGGACAACTCATTGTTGCCGATGGAGAAAGAACACGCGAAATAATGCACGAAATAAGAAAGGGTAATGTTCAATGAAAATAACCTTGAGCAAAGTGGCACACCAGTCTGGTGGGATGGAACAAAACTAAGGTTCGACACCCCCTCCCCAGCCAACTTGTCTATGCACAGTCTTTTATCAGCAATAACATTCCTGCAATCACATTCACCACAGGAACTCACAATGATTATCACAAGCTCTCTGATGATGCCGAAAAAATAAATTACGAGGGAATGAAAATAATATTTAATTTTACAAATTCATTATTGTTCAATTTACAGGAGCATGAAAAAAGAGGAAGAAAATAGAACAATATTCAATAAAAAATGCTATATTTGCAAATAGATAAATCATAAAAAAATTAATTAATATGCGTATTACAAGTTTAAATAATGTTGTATGGAGAGAGGGAAAATACTTTGTAGCCCAATGTCTTAATGTAGATGTATCCAGCTTTGGCAAGACAAAACAGGAGGCATTATCAAATCTTAATGAAGCATTGGAATTGTATTTTGAAGATGCTAAAACCTCTGATGTCGTCAGAGTAAATAGTCCCGAAATCGTTAGTGTTCCCTTTCATTAGTTTATAGTCGTAGTAACCAGTTTGGTTTTCCGAACCCGGCATCGCCATGAATGCCATCCAATCCGGCATGATTGTCGGTGTTACCCTTGAGGATGCAACCACGGAGCAAGGTCTCGGATGATGCCGAAAAAATAAATTATGAAGGAATAAAAATAATATTTAATTTTGCAGATTCATTAATGTTCAATTTACAGGAGCATGAAAAAAATGTAAGGAAATAAGCGGGGCAATTGATAGGCGGTAAGAGGTAATCAGTAGGCGGTAAAAAAAGCAACAGTGGGGGAAAAAACAGCAGACCGTTAATGATAATAAGTTATATGGCGAAGATGCTGCCTCGCCGATGTATTAATGACGAAATTGAGAGATTATATTAGAAATGTTAAATAATTAGTATTATGGAAATAGCGCCAGGAATTAGTGTTAATGAGAAAATTCGGTTTGGAAAACCTGTAATTAACGGTACTCGCATCCCTGTAGAACTTATCATCGGTAAACTTGCGGGTGGTATGACTTATGAGGAAGTTATATCCGAATATGAAATCACTAAAGAGGATATTTTCGCAGTTTTAAGCTATGCGGCAAAGATTTTACAAAATGAAGATATTAAAGTTATAGCATAAAATGCTGAAGTTTATTATTGATGAAGATTTACATCGTTCTTTAGGAACACACCTTCAAGAACAAGGTTATTTTGTCAAAGATATCCGCGATTATGGCTTAAGGGGTGCAGATGATGAAAAGATATTTGAATTTGCACAAAAAGAAAAAGTCATAATTCTTTCAGGAGACAAAGGATTTGGCAACATAATTCGGTTCCCGCTAGGCAGACATGCGGGTATTATTATTATAAGATTTCCGAATGAAATGTCAACGTTAGAAATTAACAATCAATTTATAAAAAGAATTAAATATTTGTCTGAAAATGATATACACGGAAACGTTATTATTATAGAACCTGGTAAAATCAGAATTAGAAGAAAATAGGGAAACAAACCATTTTAATTATAACAATCAGCGTTATCAACCCTCTATTATCGTTGTGGATGAATAGTAACAAAATCAATTATGAAGGGATGAAAATAATATATAATTTTGCAGATTCATTATTGTTCAATTTACAGGAAACTGAAAAAAGAAGAAAATAACAATTTAAGGGGTCCTTAATTTAACATTTCTGAAATATTTAAGAGGAGGTAATTAAAAATGGTAGCCAAAAAAGATTTAGATATTATTCTGAAATTCGCCAATAAGTACAATGTTTCATCTGTTATTTTGTTCGGCTCTTCAATAATGAAAGGCAAAGAAAGCAATGACATAGACATTGGAGTAAAAGGGATTGAACCCCGGTTGTTTTTCAAATTTTATACAGAATTATTTAAGTTTCTGTCAAAGCCTGTTGATTTGGTAGATATTTCTAAAAAATCATTATTTAATGACCATATAGAAAAAACAGGAGAAAAAATATATGGATAGTTTATCTGAAAAAATTATTGCAGAAAAAGAGAATGTGGAAATTGCATTAGAGAATCTTAAAAAGGCTACGTCAAGAGAGGTAAAGACGATAATTGAATTAGCGGCTACAGGTACTTTTCTTCACAATATTTATAATGGCATAGAAAATATTTTAAAACAAATTCTACAATCGAAAAAAGTTGAAATACCAAAATCTGAAACATGGCATAAAAATTTATTGAATCTCTCTGTAACGAATGGAATTATTTCAGAAAAATTATCTGACGAGCTTTATGAGTACTTAACATTTAGACATTTTTTCATTCATGCTTATGGATTTATGCTTGAGGAAATTCAATTAAAAGATTTGGCTGATAATATTCCAGAGTTGTGGACGCAGTTTTTATTACAAATATCAGGATATTTTAAAAAAGAAAACGCTAATGGTATGGAATAATATCAGAACTCCCATCCAGATATATCGGGGGTAATCCTCGGGTAAATCGAGGTTGAAAGAAGAGAAGCGGAAAAGAAAATTATTTTGATACTTTGTTAAAAAATTAAAATCATGACTAAAGACGAAAAAGTAAAGAAAAATATTGGATTAGCTTTTGATCTTTTAAGGGAAATTATTAAAAATCCAGCTATGGCTGATAATATCCCTGATGGCTCAACTATAATATTTTTAGATAATGAACAAAGTATTAGCAAAAAGGAAACTTTAAAAAATAATAATAAATACATTAGAGTTAAACGCAAATTTGAAGTGGTCTAATATTAATAAATGACTACACAAGATTCCGGTAAACAAAATAACGAAATAAGGGATAGGCGGAGTAATTAAAAACAGTTATTATTAGATGTAAAATAAAGAAATAAGAACAATGATAATATTCTCTGAACATTCGCTTTTAACCAAAAAAATATGAAAATCAGTTATGACCCCGAAGCAGATGCAATCAATATTACTTTTCGGGAAGGAAAAGTGAACCGAACCATTGAAATTGCTCCGGAAATCAATCTGGACCTGGATTTAAAAAACCGGCCACTTTATTTGGAAATTATTGGAGCAAGTGAAAAATTAGGTAAGACAAACACTAAAGAAATCACTTTAATAAATTTCGCTCATAAAAAACAGTATTCGCAAGCTTAGATGTAACGTTCATACAGCGAAATAAGTTCCTTTCCTGATGCGAAACACATTTATTATGAAAAAGTTATTTGCAATATTTATTTTATACATAATTACCAGCTATGCCGGCCTTTTAGCCCAGTCAAAAAAGCTCACTCTCGACGATATTTATGTAAAAGGCATATTTACAGCGAAGAATGTTACAGGAATCAAATCGTTGAACGATGGTGAACATTTTTGCAAGCTTGAAAATAAAAGTAAAATCACAAAATATAACCTGCGTACAGGGCAAAAAACTGCAGATATTTTTGATATTGAAAAGGTAAATCCTGCTATGGTTTCAACAATTGAAGATTTTGAATTTAACAGCAATGAGACGATTATTTTACTGACTACAGAGAAAGAAAGTATTTACCGGTATTCTTATAAAGCTAATTATTACTACTATGATATCAAAGCAGATATTCTAAAGCCGTTATGCCAGAAAGGAAAGCAGCAGCTTGCCTGTTTCAGTCCGAAAGGTACTGAAATAGCATACATCAGGGATAATAACATTTATATAAGGTTTCTTTTATATGATAAGGAGTCGCAGGTGACCATTGACGGTAAAGAAAATGAAATATTAAACGGAATACCCGACTGGGTCTATGAAGAAGAATTTGGATTCACCAAAGCCTTCGAGTGGTCGCCCGACGGAAACTATCTTGCTTATTATAAATTTGATGTAACAAAAGTAAAAAATTACGACTTAATATATTATAGCGACCGTTATCCGACAAAAACAACTTATAAATACCCAAAACCTGGCGAAGCTAATTCAACAGTAAGTATTAGGGTTTATAACCTTCAGAATAAGGGAACTAAAATTATGAATACCGGAATGGAAGATGACCGGTATTTACCCCGGATAAAATGGACAACCGTACCTGCCCAGCTTGCTATATTAGGAATGAACCGTCTGCAAAATAAGCTTGAAATAATGATTGCAGATGGAACCAATGGGATATCCAATGTAATATACACCGAAGAAAGTGAACAATATATCGAAATTAATTATGACCTGTTCTTTCTGAACGACAACACTTTTCTGATAACCAGTGAAAAGGACAGGCATAATCATATTTATCAATATGATTTGACTGGAAAATTAGTACGGCAGATAACAGATGGAAACTGGGATGTGATTAAAATAGCTAAGGTTGATGAAAAATCCGGGCTAATATATTTTATTTCAACCGAGGTTTCATCTTTGGAAAGGCATCTTTATAGTATTGATTTTAAGGGAAAGAATAAGATAAAACTAACAGAACGAAGCGGTGATAATAATATTGAGATATGCAGTGGATTCAAATATTTTATTAACCGTAATACAACTGCAAATACACCTTTATATGTTTCATTAAATGGTATAAATGGAAAAGAAATCAGGATACTGGAAGCGAACGACACGTTAAATATGCGAATTAAAGAATATAGTTTTGTTTCTAAGGAATTTATTACAGTTAAATCGGATAATGAAGAATTAAATGCATGGATGTTAAAACCGCCCGATTTCGAGCAATCGAAAAAATATCCTGTTTTAATGTATGTTTATGGTGGGCCTGGCTCACAAACGGTGCTCAACAGCTGGTCGCATGATATTATTTGGTATCAATACCTTGCTCAGAATGGTTATATCATTGTGTCGGTTGATGGACGTGGAACGGGTGGGAGAGGAGAGAAATTCAAAAAAATGATTTACAAGCAATTGGGTAATTACGAAATTATTGACCAGATTAATGCTGCAAAGTTCTTAGGTGAATTGCCTTATATTGATGCTTCGCGAATCGGGATTTGGGGCTGGAGCTATGGCGGCTATGTAGCTGCAATGTGCCTGTTTAAAGGAGCTGATATTTTCAAGGCGGCAATATCTGTAGCACCTGTTACCGATTGGAAGTTCTACGATAATATTTATACCGAACGCTTTATGCAAAGACCTGAGGATAATCCTGATGGCTATGATAACGGCTCATTACTAAAATATGTTGAAAACTTAAAAGGAAAATTTTTGCTGGTTCATGGCACTGCCGATGATAATGTTCATTTTCAGAATTCTATGGAATTAGCCGGAGAGCTTATATCTGCCAATAAGCAATTCGATGTATTTTTCTATCCAAACAGCAATCATGGCATGAACGGTAAAAATGCCCGGTGGCATTTATATGAAAAAATGAGTAATTTTATTTTTAATAATCTGTGATTTTTATTACTTTTGCACGCACAGCCCAGATGGCGAAATTGGTAGACGCGCTAGATTCAGGGTCTAGTGGCCGTTACTGGCTGTGCAGGTTCGAGTCCTGTTCTGGGCACTATAAAATAGATAATAATTTTTTCTTTCAGAAAAAATTATTATCTGATAAGCCCAGGTGGTGAAATTGGTAGACACACCAGCTTGAGGGGCTGGCGCCCGCAAGGGTATGCAGGTTCGAGTCCTGTCCTGGGCACAGATTATTATAAAAGAGGTTTGGAATGTAGGACGTTGCATGCAACGTCCTACATTCCAAACCTCTTTTATTTTTTCCTAATAACCATTACACCATCACAAACTGGTAAAATTACATTTTCTACCCGTGAATCATTATGCACTAAAGAATTGAATTCCAGTATTCCTTTCGTAAAATAATCATTACTTTCAATTTCATCTTTAACTACTTTACCATTCCATAATACATTATCGGCAATAATAAATCCACCATGCTTAACTTTGTCGAACGAAATTTTATAATAATCAGAATACTCGTTTTTTTCACCGTCAATGAATACCAAATCAAATAAAATATCAAGCGTTCGAATGATTTTCCTTGCATCGCCAATATGTAAAATAATCTTATGTGCGACACTCGCCCGTTCAAAATATGTTCGGATAAAATCCTCAAGCTCGTCATTTATTTCTATTGTGTGAAGCTTTGCTCTGTTATTGATAGCTTGTGCTATACAAATTGAAGCATATCCGGTAAATGTTCCTATTTCAAGAATATTTTTCGGTTTCAACATCCTGCAAAATATCTGCAGGAGCTTTCCAATATGATAACCGGATATCCGCTGAGGATGGTAGAAACGCACATTTGTCTCACGGTAAAGTTCTTTCAGTATATCATCTTCAGGTTCGGAATGTGAAAATATATAATCTTTAATTTTTTGATATGATTCGAACATATTTCTTTTGAATTAGAATTATATATATATAAGAACCGATAATGATTTTGAATCAAATACTTCATTCGCAATTTCTAAAATATCATCTGCAGTAATATTCTCAATTTCTTTAATCACTTGCTTAAGACTATCAACCTTGTCGTATATAAGATAACTTCTACCTATTGACATCATCAGGTTTGCATTATTATCCGCCAGAAGTGCAAGATGTCCGGTAATTTGCTTCTTGGCTCTGTATAATTGCATCTCCCCAAGCTTTTTTGTTTTAATTGTATCTATTTCATTGTATATGAGCTGCATGCTTTTTTCAAGATTTCCATGAGCGGCGCTAAAATATATAGTCACAATTCCTGTATCGGAATAAGGATTATATATAGATTCAACACTGTAAGTCAGTCCGTACTTTTCTCTGAGCATAAGATTCAGTCGTGAATTTAATGAGGAACCACCTAATATATTATTAAGCAATACAAGACCAAGCCGCTTTTTATGTTGAAAATCATAGCAGGTATTCCCGATTATGCAATGCGCCATGTGAGTATTTTTTTTGATAATTTTCCTATTTGGAACATATTCATTGAATTTTATCCTGCAGTTTATTCTGCTTTTCAAAGGAATGTTTCCAAAATATTTGTTAATAAGTTGTTTCAGATTTTCAAAATTAATTCTTCCAACTGAGCATACAACTATTTCTTCTGTACTATAGTTATTATCAATGAATTGCAGAATATGCTTTTTTGTAAATTTCTTTAAGCTTACTCTTGTCCCGAGAATATTCCT
>JACQWN010000668.1 GCA_016209245.1 Bacteroidia bacterium | reverse complement strand
TGGCAGGGTCGAGCGGATGATCTATTTGAAACGAGCCGGCTGTTTTTGAAAGGGTACCATTAACATGAACATTTCCTGAAAAATAACCGGCATAAGCAGCAGCCCCACCGGAAGCGAATCCATATATGCCATAGCGATTTCCAGTTCCTGCACCGGTAGCTTCGCCATGTACGCCTACGATTGTACCGGAGGCTGATGAAGCGTCGCCCTTGACGCCTTTCCATTTTCCGACTCCCCGCACACCGATGCCATAATTATCGGTAACGGCGTGAATTCCATAAATAGCGGGATTATCGTTTGAAACCTGGTCGTCTTGGACATATAACCGGTATGTTGGATTAGCCGTATATCCTATTCCTACTTTACCGTTGAACCAGAGGTAGTCGGAAGAAAAATCTCCTTTTATCAGGGGTGTTGACGTATCGCTGTTGTCAATGATAAGCTTGTCGCTGATAGATGTTTCATTAACTCCGGCACGGTATCCAAAGATAATATTTCCGGAACCTGTAACATTGAATCCTGACTGGACTCCTACCATGACATTATTGTTGCCATTGATACTTGCACCTGATTCAGAACCTAGTACTACATTGTTACTGCCGGTAAGCCAGCAACCGGAAGCATAACCTAACATTAAATTCTTGTTTCCTGACGTCAGGGAATATCCGGACCACGTGCCTATCCCTATATTATAAGTTCCTGTAGTAAAAACCTGTCCGGACAAATCTCCGATGAAAATATTCTCATTGCCATCAACATTGCTTTTTCCTGCCTGGTAACCGATAAAAATATTTTCAACCCCGATTGTAGTGCTTTTTCCTGCTTGGTCGCCGATAAAAATATTTGACAAACCGCTTGTATTGGCATAGCCGCTTTTATAACCAAGGAAAATATTGGAAGTCCCAATAGTATTACTAATTCCGGACTGATATCCGATAAAAGTGTTGTTCGATCCTTGGGTGTTGGTTTTACCCGCCATGTATCCGTAAAAAGAATTGTAAAGACCTGTAGTTGTGTTGATTCCGCTTTCATGTCCAATAAAATAATTGCTTGGCGTAAGTTGCATATAGCTGGTTTTTGCAAAAGCGCTGATATTTCTTATACCAAAACCCTTAATTGTATCGGTTGTATATATACGGGTACTGTCAGGTGTAACTCTTAAAAAATCATTAGTAAGCCCTTTAGTCAGGCTGAATCCGCCTACTGCAAAACCGCTGCGGCTACCGGCTGCTTTTGCCGCATCGTCGGCAATATATACGCGTACGCCCTCGGAATAGACGGCAAATACCGTATCGCCGCCGGCGTTCTCGACGTGAAACAAGGCCCGGTTCAATGGAACTGATGACGGTGGTTTAATCATGACAGTTCCCTCGTTTTTAATTATCATTCGTGCATCTGTAGCAGTAACATTACCTGAAGCACCGGTAGGATTATTAGCTAAAATCAGGTCGCCCCTGCCGTAAGATAACCGGTCCTGGTAAAAAATTCCTCCCTTGGCGGTATTTGCAGTAGTTCCATTAAAAAAACGCAGACCCGATATTACTCCTGTACCGGCGTTTGAATTTTGAATATCAATGAAGTTTCCATCTGTGCCATCTGTTGTAGCTATATCTTTGTAAATATGCAACTTATGTAATGGCGAAGAAGTTCCTATACCAACGTTATCGTTTAAGTTTGTCGTATAAATATTTGGTGCTGAATAGCTCCAAATATCACTGGCAGTGCCATACGTAAGGTTTGTCCAGCCTGAACCTGTATAAAAATAATAACTCCCCAAATTGGTGTCAAATACAAGCAACCCGGTGGCAGGACTGCTGATTGCATTACGTTGGGCGGTAGTTAACCTCGGTGCAAGAAATCCCTTTGTAAGCGACTTAACATCGAGCATCGCCGACGAATGGGCAGTGTAGCTGTCGTCGTCGGTAATGGCTATGTTCTGAGCATGTAGATTTGAGGCAAGCCAGAATGTCAAAGAGAAAAGAAGCGTCAAAGCGCTATACAGTGAAAAATTTTTTTCTGTTTTCATATGATTTTAGATTAAATATTTTTAACCGGTAATCGTTTTAGATATGAAATCTGCAAAAAGCAAAATTTTTTTTGAATTATCTTTATTTATTAGCAGATGTTCAAAATCTTTCGATTTATGTATTATGTCCGTAGTATTCGCAATTTTCAATAACACTTCTTTTAATTTAGCGGGGTTGTCAATACCATTTCGTACGTTCAAAAATTCATAATCGGGACGAGTTTTTGATAACAGAAACATTGTATCATAAAAATCTCTCCCTTTTTTCCGGCTAATCAACGCCGATATTTTCATTGAAGCAAGCACCTGAACAGGTGGCACAGGAAAATTGAAAACAAAACCACAGTTATTTTGTAATATAACATCTCGTACATATTTCACGCCTTGATTCTGACTTGCAATTTTTATTAAAAACTTGGCCTCTTTAAATGGTGATAAACCATATTTATATAGAAACTCAGGAAAGACTAAATTTCTACGGTAAGCCTTTAACTGCTCATCCTTTACTTTATCGTCAGTAGTCACATTAATTCCACAATTTTGAAGATGTCTGACTACGGAATCGGTCATATCAATAAATTCAGACCGGCTGATACTGTTGTCATCAAAATCCAAATCTTCTGAAAAACGGTCAATTCCATAAATTAACCTTAAACTTGTACCACCGATAAAACATATTTTTTTTACAAACCTTGAGTTCGATAAATGGTTTAGAAGAATAAGCTGTATGTATTCTTTTACGATTTGCACTTTCTTTGTTTTTTGCATCACTTCGGGATAGTAGGACAATATATGGTCAATATTTATCATAAATCATAGACTTTTAACATAAGTCCAAGCCGGCTCTCCAAACTTTTGTTTTTATATTTTTCGACTTGTCTGAACATATTATTTGCATCAATCTTAAGCATTTCGCTGTCAAAACGCAATTCCCGTATCTCGCTTTCAGTATTATAAAATGGGTACAAATAAAATAAATCAATAATAGCTTTCTCGATACTAGCAAATTTTATAGTCCACTTTCCGAAATGTTTTTCTTCATATCCAAACAACAACTCCGGCAACATAGTTTGATAAGTAAATGTCCCTAATTTATTATTAAACATAGTTGTTTTCAGGCTGCTTACCGATGTTATCTGAGTGACGCCTTCAGGGATCACTCCGTAATAATGCAGGACATAATGTAAACTTACATAAGAAGGCGTATAAATACGGTTAGCTATATATAAATCAAATCCGTGTATATTTAAATATTCAGGAAAGGTATAAAAACCTTTTCTGAGTGGAATTACATAACCTTTTTTGATCCATCTGACAAAATTAGCTCTTTCAAAATTTTGCTTCCATGAAAGCACCTGGTAGTTACTGAAACAACCGAGGCCGAACATTTTTTCTTTGAATTCAATAAACAACATATATTTCCATTTGTTGACAAAAATAATAACAAATAGAAATATATCAAAAACTGTAATAAAAAAAATTTACTAAAGCATGTCAAGTGGCTACCCATATTTGTAACCCTGCATTTGAAAAATGCCTATAATAAAATTTTAAAAAGTCATGCAATTTTATACTTTTATTTCAATAAAAACAAATCTGTTTTATTAATTTTTCACAAAGAAATAATATAGTGGAGTTTCCTTTAAAAACCGAATCAAATTTATTAAAAATTCCTGTTAGCGTTGAGTATCTTTAAAAATAGTTGACTAAATTTTAAATTTTCGTAACAAAACCATCGAACAACTATTATCTTTGTGATTAAATAATATACTAAAATGGAAACAAATTCAATTGAAACCAGGAAGGATAAAAAATCCGGACCGAACTTTATTCATCAGATTATTGAAGAAGATATCAGGACAAATAAATATGGGGGAAGGGTTCATACGCGTTTTCCACCTGAACCCAACGGATACCTTCATATCGGACATGCAAAATCAATATGTCTTAATTTCGGAACAGCAGAAAAATATAATGGTTTGTGCAATCTTCGCTTCGACGATACAAATCCGGCTAAAGAAGAAACCGAATATGTAGAATCAATAAAAGAAGATGTACGATGGCTGGGTTTCGATTGGGGAGAACGTGAGTATTATGCATCTGATTATTTTGAGCGACTGTATGAATATGCTGTGAAGCTTATTAAGAAAGGAAAAGCATATATATGCGATATGAGCGCAGAAGAAATCAGTACAAACAGAGGCACTCCCTCCAAACCGGGGATCGAAAGCCCCTCAAGAAATCGCTCTGTGGATGAAAATCTCACACTATTCGAACAGATGCGTACCGGGAAATTCCCTGACGGCTCCAAAGTATTACGTGCTAAGATTGATATGGCTTCACCGAATATGCATTTGCGCGATCCTGTTATATATCGGATTTTACATGCAGAACATCACCGTACTGAAAACAAATGGTGCATTTATCCTATGTACGATTTTGCACATGGTCAAAGCGATTCTATTGAACGAATAACACATTCCATCTGCACACTTGAGTTTGAGGTTCACCGTCCGTTATACGATTGGTTTATCCGGGAGCTTGAAATATATGCTCCTCAACAAATTGAATTTGCACGGCTCAATCTGACCTATACCGTGATGAGCAAAAGAAAATTGCTCGACCTTGTACAAAATGGCTCTGTCAAAGGTTGGGACGATCCGCGTATGCCTACTATCTGCGGTTTACGGAGAAGAGGTTATACTCCTGAATCATTAAGAGCTTTCTCTGAAAAAGTCGGCGTTGCAAAACGCGAAAATGTTATTGATGTTGCCCTGTTAGAGCATTGTATTCGTGAAGACCTCAATAAACGTGCAATACGCGTCATGGGCGTTCTGAATCCTCTTAAAGTAATAATTACTAATTATCCGGAGGGTGTTACCGAAAACCTTACTGCTATAAATAACCCGGAAGATGAAAGCATGGGAACCCGCCAAATTCCTTTTTCAAGAGATATATATATTGAAAAGGAAGATTTTATGGAAAACCCGCCAAAGCAATTTTTCCGGCTTTCTCCCGGAAATGAAGTACGGCTCCGCTATGCATATTTTATTAAATGTACTGATGTTGTTAAAAATCAGAACGGCGAAATTATCGAGCTGCATTGCACTTATGATCCGGCTTCAAAAGGAGGAAAATCGCCCGATGGAAGAGTCGTGAAAAGCACTATTCACTGGATTTCTGCCCATTCCGCCCTGAAAGCCGAAATACTGCTATACGACAGATTGTTTTTAAAAGAAGCGCCTGATGAAGTTGAAGAAGGCAAAAATTTTATCGGCTATATTAACCCCGATTCACTTAAAATTATTACCGGTTTTGTTGAACCTTGGCTCCATGATGCAAAACCCGAAAGTAAATACCAGTTTGAACGATTAGGTTATTTTTGCGTTGATAAAGATTCATCTCACGAAAAACTTATATTTAACAGAACTGTAACATTAAAAGATACATGGGCTAAAATTATAAAAAAGAGGATTGGAAAGTAGGGACGTTGCATGCAACGTCCTATGGATAACATTATTCTAACAATACATATCGTACCCATCTTCATCTCCATACCTTATGCCATTCAATGCTTCATTATTTACCTGCATTTATTATTCTTATTGCCAATCTGTTCACATATGGATTTATTTCTCACGAAGATAAAGCTAATATCCTGCTGAAGCATACGTGGGGCACTGATAGCCCTGTTTGGTTATATAAAGCGATTTTATATATATTCCAGGCATCCGAATATAATTTTAATATACAAGTCATAATTTATATTATACTTATGATTGTCTTAATGTTCACGCACCGGAAAAATATCAATAAATATTTCTCGTACAAAGAAAATATTTCACTCAACTGTATCAATACACCGGTTCGGGACAAGGATACTCCGACAAATCGGTTCAATGGGATGGCACTCATAAAGGAAGAGATGTCCAATTCAGGCATTATCTGTTTATTCTTGATTTAAAGAATGGAGATAAACCTTTTACTGGGGTTGTTACGGTTATTAGGTGATGATAATCTTAATAACCCTTTAATTTCAATAATTCTTCCGCTTGAGCATCTTTTATATCCAACGGATTAATTTCAATTGCTTTATAATAAAACTTCGCACCTTTAGAATAATCCCCTATATAAAGCAAGACTTTTGAATATATATAGTTGAAATATGCATTTTCCAGTTCAATATTTACCGCCCTTTCAGAATACCGTAAGGCATCAGTCCAATTTTTTTGTAATGATGTTTTTAGAATCATAACAGCAGCCCGGTTGTTCGATTCGGCGTCATCCGGTACTACAATTAATGATTTTTTATAGTATGATAACGCTTTTATGAAATTAGAATCGAGTTCTGCAAGATAGCCCATACCTTTGTTACCGAAATAACTATTAATATTAATCTTTAACAATCGGTCACAAATTTCTTTGACTTTTTTCAAGTCTTTCTGTTCTAAATAAATTGTTCCGAGATATTGTAAAGTCATTGTGTCGTACGGATAAGTTTCTAACTCTTTTTCAAAATAATGAATCGCTTTTTTGAGACTCCTGTAATTTTCTTCAGCAGAATAATAGAAATAACCAAGATTATAATTAATAAGATAGTTCATGCTATCAAGCAGATACATTTTTTTTAAAAATTTCTCCGCATTGGCATAATCATTAATATTCAAATACGATTGACTTATAAGGTTGCTAAGAACAGGATCCGTATCCCTCTCTTCAAATGCCCGTAGTAAATATGTCAGTGCTGTTTTATAATCCTTCTTGTCGAAAGCCGTCATACCTAGCCCGCAATCGGTCTGATAACTACTTTTAATGTTTGAAATGCTGTTGCATTTATTATAAAGGTATTCCGCTTTGGATAAGTCTTTAAGCTTTGTATTGGAGTAAATGTCAGCTAATAGAAATGATGAAGAATAACCAAGAAGTGCATGGATATTGTTAGGTTCAATCCGTAAAGACTTTTGATAATATATATTCGCTTTGTCATAATCTCCTTTTTTTTGTAAACCTCTCCCAGAAGATAATAAGGAAAAGCGCTGTCGGGCATCATCGCAATGAACTTTTCCACTTCAATAATAGCGGCATTAAAATTCTTTACAGCCAGATGGCAAACAGCCATAATATTACAATAATACCTTTTTTGAAATTTTGATATTGGAACAGTGTTATATAATAGAGCAAGCGCATCGGAATGCTTATTCTTCTGAACAAGATTTTCAGCAACTGTAAAATTTATGCTGAATTGATTTACCATGAATTACTCTTTTTTGTCGGGAAAAGTATAAATTTAAAAAATATTTTTTGGATAGACAAAAATAGCGAGAAAAATTTATTTTTTTA
>JACQWN010000659.1:6312-10085 GCA_016209245.1 Bacteroidia bacterium | reverse complement strand
TTAAAAAAGTATATTGTTAATTATATCAATCTTAGGGGGGTGCTGATATATAATTTTAAAAGTTTTTTAGATGTGTTTTTCCAAAGAAATATTAAAAATAAAGCTATTGATATACTTGAGGGAATTACAATAAATCTCGGCTTTTTTAACTTGAATATTGATGAAGAAGCGATTTTAAAAGAAAATGCTTTTAAGCTGATAGAAAAAAAATTACTGTCTGCAAGAAACAGAGGTAAACAACCGGTTATTATTGTTGATGAAATACAATTACTAAAGAATATCAGAATTAACGGGGAAGGATATTTAATAGATGAGTTATTTAATCTATTTGTCCGGCTTACAAAAGAGATTCATACCGCTCATGTAGTATTATCAACATCCGATAGTTATTTTATTGAAGAGATATATAATAACGCAAAGCTCATGCAGACAACAAAATTTTGTTTTGTTGACCATTTTTCTGCTGAAATTGTAATAAGCTGGCTAAAAGAAGAAAATTTTAATCCGGAGGAAATAAATCTTGTATTAAACGCACTTGGTGGTTCGCCATGGGAATTACAGGAAATGCTTGAATCTAAAAGAAAAGGTAAATCTGTAGAAGAAATTTGTGAATATTTTATTAATGATAAGTATGGAAAAATATTTGATTATGTTTTTAATTTTATTGATGATAAAGAAAGGATATTTTATGAAGTGATTAATAAAATTGTTATTAACAAGTTTTGTAAAATAGATGAGATTCATAATAACAAACTAATGATAAAAGATTTAATTAAAGAGATGGTCGCTCACGACTTTTGGTTTTATAAAGTTGATGAACAAAAAATAACTGCAAATTCCCAAAGTCTTTTCAGAGCTTTTGAAAGACTACTAAAAGAAAAAAGTCATTAAAAATTTGGTATAATTAATTTAATTATGTTATGAAAAACATGAAAAATTTTTTAACGGTAATATTGAATTGCGGTTTAATATTTCTAATAACAAATGCCTTTAGCCAGCAGGATAATATTTTATTTTTTATGCACAAAATACCGCAGTCAAATTTTGTCAACCCTGCCATTCAGAATGAATGTAAATTTCATATCGGAGGATTTCTTGTTCCTGTTACCGGACAGGTGCTTTCTGCATGGCATTTCAATTATAGCAACAGTTCATTCGGTTACAAAGACCTTTTTTATTATGGCAAAGGTGATTATGCCGATTCGATTATTACCCCATTTCATCCTAATTCACTGGAAAACGGAGGTCTGGAAAAATTCATTGATAAATTGCATAAGCATAATTATATAAGCATTGAGAACCATCTGAACCTGTTTAATATCGGATATAAATATAAAGACTATTATTTCACTTTTAACGTAAATGAAAAATTGAACTTCAGGTTTTCGTTTACAAAAGATTTCATTGATTTTGCAAATAACTTAAATGGAGATGCTTGTGGCAGAACATTAGATATTCAATACGGGTTAGACCTGATGCACTACAGGGAATATTCTTTAAGCGCCTCAAAAAATTTCAATGGGAAGCTGCTTCTTGGTGCACGCTACAAATGGATGTTCGGAAAAGCTGATTTAGAAACCCGCCGTAATAAAATGGAACTATATACTCACCCAATATCATGGGCATGGCAGGTTAAATCGGATATGGATTTCCGGTGTTCATTTCCAATATTCGATATTGTAGAATTACAATATTTTTATGAGAATGATTCAATGGCTTTCAGCCTCGATTCGACTAAATTACCTCTTAATGATAGTAATGAATTCGATATGAGTGAATTCAATTACAAAAAATATATGCTGAACCGGAAAAATTTTGGCACCGGCTTCGATATTGGCGCAATAATAAAACTAACTGACCAAATTAAGATACATGCAAGCTTGCTCGATATGGGCTTTATCCGTTGGGCTGATTGTTCAGAAAGGGTTACATCAAAAGGTTCTATTACTTTCAGAGGTATTGATCTTATTCCTTATTTGGAAGAAGATGTTGAAGTTAACCACGACAGCGCAACTGCCGATTCGTTATATAAAGACTTTGAAATTCATGAAAGCGGGAAACCATACTATACATGGTTTAACCCCAAATTATATGTAGGCGGAACTTACCAGATTCATAAGCTCATTGGTGTCGGAGTGCTTTACAGGACAGAATTATATAACAGCAGAATTCATTCATCTATTACTCTTTCAGGTAATTCAACTATAACATATCGGAATGGGATTATATGCAAGGGCTTCGTTTTTCCAATTCTTCTTTGTAACCGATAATATATTAGCGCCCTTTTTCCCGCACCGCACACGAAATATCAATTTCAGAGCCGGCACTAACATGGCCTTCGGATGTTACAAGAAAGAACAGCAGGTATTGTTCTGATTCATGTTTATACTCAAAGAAATCAGGTTTGTAAAAATAATTTTAATCTAAATATGGTGCAACTATTTTAATTGAAAATAATTCATCTTTGACGGCAGCAATAAAATTTTTAAAGATAAATAAAAAGGAACGCTGGCTTTTCATCGAAGCCCTTTATTGGTCGGGAATATCTACTTTAGTAATTCACACACTTCCATTCCGTTGGTACGTATCATGGCTCGGCAAACCTGCCAAGGAAGCACCCCTACAAAGCATTGAAGGCAAGGACGAAATCATCCGATTAGTGCAAAAGGCATTAAAAAGAGCGAAAAAATACGTATGGTGGAAAAACAAATGCTTTGCCCAAGCCGTTGCAGCCAAAAAAATGTTAAGAAAACGGGGAATATTTACTACATTATATCTTGGGCTTAACACAAAAGAACAAAATAAGATTGATGCCCATGCATGGATTTCTTTGGGAAATATAATTATTATTGGAAATCTGCCTGATAAAGAATGGAAAAAAATCGCTATTTTTTCCTAATGACCCGCCGGTAAAGCCAGAAAAATGGACGGAAGATATAGTACAGGAAAAACAAAGAATTTGGCAATTTCAGCAACTCCCAGTCTCTGTATGAAATAAAATATACATTCAGATATGAAAATTTCGCCCCTAAACTTTCCATTAATGCCATTTGTGAATTAATTTGAGCCAAAGTAATAACAGGATCCTTTCTTAATATTTTTGAATCTATCAGCGCTGTAATATTTTTATAAAAAAACCTGTTAACAGTCTGATTATCTTTGATTTCATTTAATATAAATTGTGGAAATTGAACATGAAAAACAAAATGTGCCATTCCTAAACCAATCAAAATATGACATTTTATTTTATATTGGACTGCTTTTTCCCACAAATCTTCCCAATTTATTTTTTTTGATATGTCCAATAATCTGATAATATCACATAACCATGTTAATCTGTTCCACATATGAATACTTCCATGTATCAGTAAATACATCAATAATATTTCCGGCGTGAGAGTCGGGATGGAATTATTTCCTATATTAATATAGTTTACCTTTTTCCAAATATCTTCAGGCATACAGAATGTAATATTTTCCCTGAAGAATTTCCAATGAATTTCAATTTGCAAATTATGTTCTTTTTCTATATATGTAAATGCCTGATATTTTGATGTTAATATTCTATAATGTTTTGATGTAAGTGACTGGGAAGGCGATGTGCGGATATACCCATGTTCAAGAAGTATTTCATCAACTTTTGATATATAACCTGAGGGGATAATGGCATCAATGTCTTTTGAATATCTGACATATAAATCGTTATATAAGATATAAGAAAGTATTGGTCCTTTGAAAAATACAACAGGGATACCATTTTCATGCAAAGTATT
>JACQWN010000659.1:0-6305 GCA_016209245.1 Bacteroidia bacterium | reverse complement strand
TTTCTCCTGTCATCTCCATCATGCGCAGTGTATTTTTGTTTCTGTAACCTTTTAATTCATTATAAATTTCTGCAGGAATAAGGGATTTATATTGAACCGCATTCCTGAAAATCAACAGACCTAAACGATGTGCGGTAACAAGAGCAATAAATTGACGCCAGTTAATATCTTGTTTCACAAGGGAATGAATATCAACATTATTATATTTATCCGGAAAGCACAAAAAAAGTAATAACCTCATCTCGGAGGGATAACGATTTTCAAACATATATATACTATTTAGATTTCTGTTCAAAATTTAGAATTAAGCATAAACACCTTCAAAGATAATAATTATCTTTGTCTGGAAAATACTGATTAATTACACAAATTTTTAATAGCGTTACAAATGTAACGCTATTATTGTCGGTTTAGACCTGATAAAGATTGGCTTAATATAATTAAAATTTCATAATACCAGCGCATTGATAACCATTGCCTTAATCACTGTTCGTACAATTTTGCAATATAATTGCAAAATTGTACGAATTTTTTCTTATCTTTGCTGTATCAATAATTCACAATAATTTTCAATATGATAGAAAGAGAAATAAGCCCGGTAATTAAAAAAATGGCTGAAAAATATCCTGTCATATCCCTGACAGGACCCAGACAATCAGGGAAAACGACATTGCTAAAGCATATTTTCCCTGAATATCAATACTTTATTCTTGAAAACCCGGAGACACGTTTACTTGCAATTAATGATCCCCAAAATTTTATTATCCGTTGCGGAGAAAAAGCCATTATTGATGAAATTCAGCATGCTCCCGAGTTATTCTCTTACATCCAGATTACAGTGGATGAAAAAAAAATTCCCGGACAATTTATTTTGTCCGGTTCGCAAAATTTTTTACTGCATGAAAAAATTAGCCAGTCCCTGGCAGGAAGAGCTGCAATTCTAAAACTTTTACCTTTGAGTATTTCCGAAATCCAAAATGTCGGAATACAGGGAAAAGAATATGAAACGCTGCTTTTCAATGGTCTGTATCCCGGTCTATACGACCTGCAAATCGAAAGCCGTTATTTTTATCCCAATTATATTGAGACATATCTTGAACGCGATGTAAGATCAATTAAACAAATAACAAATCTTGCCGATTTCATTCGCTTTCTGCAATTATGTGCTGCAAGAACAGGTAATCTGCTGAACCTGTCTTCGCTTGCTCAAGACGCAGGGATTTCTGTAAATACCGCAAAATCATGGATATCCGTACTGGAGGCAAGCTATATTATATTTCTGTTACAACCTTATTATAAGAATTTTAATAAAAGGATAGTAAAAATGCCAAAACTTTACTTTTATGATGTGGGATTAGCCGTTTCTTTACTCCGTATCGAAACGGTAAGTCAATTGAATACTCATTATCACATAGGTAGTCTTTTTGAAAATTTAATTATTACGGAATTTGTCAAATACAGATATAACCAAGGATTACAAACCAATTGCTATTTCTGGAGAGATAATAAGGGAGAAGAAATTGATTGTATTGTTGAAAAAGCTTTAGGATTAGTACCAATTGAAATAAAATCGTCCAAAACATTTAATTACAGTTTCTTAAATAATATTAAATTTTGGAATGCACTTACAGGCAATCCACCCGAAAATTCTTACATCATCTATGGCAGCAATAATGATTATATCGCCTCGGATGTAAATGTTTATTCATGGATGAATCTTTCAAAGCTGATACGACTCATCAATTCATGACGAAATCTTGTAAAATGAGGACTGTTATTCTGTAGAATTTATTAAAAAAAGGGATTATTATTCCCCGAATTTTTATAATTTTGTGGAATTAATTAGTGTCTGTCTGTAAAGTCAGTTCACAAAGAAATCTATAGCCACGAATTGCACGAATTTACACGAAAAACTTGATTTTAATTCGTGCAATTAGTGGCAAATTTCGACATTATGGACAGACACTAATTAGCGTCCGCAGTTATTATTATTATTTTAAATCTTATGGAAGTATTTGAATGAAAATATTGAATCATGTCCGCAATCTTCGGCATAACTAATTTTGACGGCAAACCGGTAACTGCCGAACTTCTCAACCAAATGAAAGAACCCATGAAATATTGGGGTCCTGATGGTGGAGATATTTGGTACGAACAAAATATTGGGCTGGGGCAACTTCATTTATTTAATACCCCGGAATCGGTATATGAAAAGCTGCCTGTTATTTCCGATGATGGCAATCTGGTGCTGACTGCCGCAGCCCGCATTGACAACCGCGAAGAATTAGTGGACCAGCTCCGGCTTGACCGCTCATGCCTTACTACAAAGCCCGAAAGCTACTTCATTCTGAAAGCATACCAAAAATGGGGCAGCGACAGCCCAAAACATTTGTTCGGCGATTGGTCTTTTGCAGTTTGGGACAGAAAAGAAAAAAAATTATTTCTGGCGAGGGACCATCATGGGAATACAAGTTTATATTGGCACAGGAATGAAAAGTATTTTGCGTTCTCTTCTTGCAAAAAAGGGTTGCTCTCTCTTAATATTCATTTATCAATCAATGAACTATTTATAGCAAAAATTTTAGTATCCTGGATGCCTTCAGGTGAAGAAACAGGATACAATGAAATTCTCAGGCTTCCCCCTGCTCATTATATTACTATTAATTCTAATGGTAATTTTTTCAAACAGAGATATTGGTTTCTTGAAAATGTCCCTGACATTAGATTTCCTAAAGAATCAGATTATTATAAAACATTTTTGGATATTTTTTCTAAAGCTGTTAAATATCGTTTACGAAGTATCAAACCAATTGGAATAATGTTAAGCAGCGGACTTGATAGCAGTTCGGTTGCTGCAATGGCCTCAAAATATTTAAAAGTTGAAAATAAACGATTATATGCATTTACATCAGTTCCTTTGTATGAAACAAAAAATCAAAATAGTAAAAACCATATTGCTAATGAATATCCTTTAACCAAAATAACTGCTGATTTTCTTGGAAATATTGACCTTTTTCCTGTGGATGCTGCACATATATCTCCGCTTGATGGAATAAAAAAAATGCTTTGGTTACTCGATGAACCTTTTCACGCTGCCTCAAATGCCTATTGGCTCAATGCAATATTGGAAAAAGCAAAAGAAATGAATATCGGAACAATTCTAACCGGACAAGGGGGTAATGCAACTATTTCCTGGACAATTACGTCTTATTACAAAAAAATCTCTGATTTTAGTACTATTTTAAAATATATTACAGAAGCAGATTTTAATAAAATATTTTCTCTGATAATACCTTTATCACTTATTAATTTTTATAAATTCGTTAAACGAGGATATTTTCCATATTTAAAAAATTCATTTATAAATCCTGAGTTCACAAAACAACTCAAAATAAAAGAAAAAATGCAAGAAATGGGCTATGATCCATGGTTCAGAATCGTAAAAAATCAAAAAAAAATACGCTATAATATGTTAAAACCAGGATCGTCAATCGGCGGTGATATCTGGAACAATATTGGCGCCGGATACTATTTGAATATTTGTGACCCAACTAATGATATTAAATTAATGACATACTGCTTTGGTATCCCAATATCTGTATATTCAGATAATAAACAAAACAGAAAACTTGTCAGAAATTCATTAATTAATTATTTGCCTTCCGATATTATTAATAATCCTTACCGTGGTCGCCAATCTTATGATATTGTTCAACGTATGCTGAAATCAAAAGATGAAATTATATATTTATCATCTGAAATATGCAACTCAACGCTTATGAATAAGTATTTTAATACCCCAAAATTGTCTTTGATTAAAAATAATATTATTTTATTTAAAAACAATAAATATTTTATCAATGTACTAAAATCAATATTAATAGGATTATTTATTAAAAATTTTCAACCGGGCAGATAAAATTTTTAAGCAATTACCACATTTTATATGTATTTTTTTTAAAAAATAATAATTTCTTTTACTTTTGTCGCACTTTTTTAAATGTTTTGTAATGAATGAATCTTCTCAAGATTTGATAAAATCCGAAAAGGATAGTTCTTTTAATCTTTCCCACATTTCCAAAAAAACTTGGAACACTCCTGATATTGTTATTTTAAAAGTTGATTCAACAAATAACACACCAGGTACGGGAGTTGATGGAGCTACCCCAGGTCCTTCGTAATCAATATTATCTAAAAAATTTTTTTACATTTACAAGCAAAAAAATTGAATTTTCTTCTGAAATTTTTATCTTCAGAAATGTAAAAAATTCTAATAATTTTAATCTGTTAATATAAATATATGAAAAAAATACTATTGTTTTCTATATCAGGTCTGTTTCTCAATAATCTTATCTTTGCACAAAATTCAGATCTTTTATGGACATCCCATTTTACAGGGGCTGGGGTCAATGAACCAAATGCGGTAACAAAGGATGCTTCCGGGAATATTTATACCACCGGCAGATATACAGGCACTGTTAGTCAAGGCGCTTTTTCGATAACCGCAGTTGGTGGAAATGATATTTTCATTTCAAAGCATGATAGAAATGGAAATATTGTTTGGTTAAAAGAAATTGGAAGTGCAGGAACAGAAATTTCTGGTGGTATTGCAATAAGCAATGATAATAATTATATTTATGTTTCGGGGGCTTACAGCAATAATTGTGATTTTGATGGAACCCCATTAGCTTCAATCGGAGGAACCGACCTTTTTCTATCAAAATATTCTGTTGATGGAACTCTGATATGGGCGTATGATATCGGATATGGAGCAGGGAATCAAGTCAGAGGTTTCATTACTACCGATAATGATAATAATATTATCATGTGCGGTCAATTTTTTACGGACATTACTTTTATTGGCGGTACTTTTCCTTTGGATGATGGCGGCTCTGGAATTCGACAGAATTTTATCGCTAAATTTGATATTGATGGAAATGCTGTCTGGGCAAAAAAAATTCCCGGAGATCAATTAAATTCCACTTTCCGGACTGTTCGTGCTTATGGAAATGACTATTATTTCTCAGGATTATTTGATGATAATCTCACTTTTGATCTTGGGCTTATTACTAGCATTGGTGGGTCAGTTGACATATTTATTTACAAGACGAATTCAGATGGAAACGGATTATGGTTGAGAAAAATTCAGGGAACTGTTGATGATTATGCATGGCGTCATGTTGTTGACAATCAGGGAAATATTTTTATTACAGGTTACTATAATAGCCCGACTTTAACTATTGATTCAACTTCTTCCATTCCATCAATAGAGACTTTACCAAATTCTGGTAGTAATGATATTTTTCTTGTCAGCTATTCTGCTGACGGAACTTTAAGATTTGCCGATAACTATGGTTCAGGAAACGATGATAGAGGTTATTCCATTAATGTTAATGACGACCACGTTATCTTTGGTGGTTCTTATAGCGGAAATATTTCGTTTGGTAATTACACACTGACCTGGTCTGCTTCAAGTGATGCATTCATGGTCGAATGCGATAAAAATGGTTCTATATTGACTGCAAAACGCGGTTATGGAAATAGTGCTGATATTTCTCAAACCTCGACTGTTGATAATGATGGATGCAATATTTTTTTAGGTGATTTTACTTCTAATAATATTAACATTGAGGGAAATATCCTCACCAACGCTCTCACCGGCGTCAAAGACATGTTTATCGCTAAGTTCGGACAGATTATTCTTTCGTTTTCAACAACTAATGTCTCATGTTATAACGGAAATGACGGCGAGATTTTACTTACAGTCACAGGTGACGGACGTACTCCTTATTCTTATTCCTGGTCAAACGGAGAAACAACATCTCTTATTGATACCCTTATTGCCGGCTGGTATGCGGTTACTGTTACTGATGCCAATTTAGCAACAAAAGTTGATTCTGTCGAAATTTCTCAACCAGGCGCTCTTTCCCTTTTACTTATTCCTGAAGGGGAAACATGCACAACTAACGATGGCAGCATCAATCTGACAGCTGCCGGAGGAACCCCTCCTTATTCGTACTTATGGTCAACAAGCGATATTACTCAGGATATCAGCGCTTTACCTGGCAATAGTACATATTATGTTACTGTAACATTATAAGTACCGTTGGATAGCCCTGAAATATTCTGAACAGTAAAACCGCCTGTCCAGTTAAATGTATAAGGAGCAGTTCCGCCTGAAACAGTTAAGTCAATAAAGCCGTCATCATCAGCGCAGGTTTCGTCAGTGGCAAAGAGTGAAATGTTAATCGGCTGATAAGCTGCCACATAAGAACTATCATCTTCAGTACAGCCATTAAAATCGG
>JACQWN010000658.1 GCA_016209245.1 Bacteroidia bacterium | reverse complement strand
TATTTCCCCAAATAGTTATTCTAATAACTCTATTTTCTGAAATAGTAATTCCATACCAGGTTGATACGGGGCCGATAAGCCAGTTGGTATTATTAAACCAGTTGTCACCATCTGTGCTATTATAAAGGGCAACCAAGGCTAAAGAGTCTTGTTCTAAGACTTGTGCTTTTGTAGTATTTGAATTAAAAATAAATAGAAATACAAAGCACAATAGTAAATTGAGTTTTTTCATTGTTATAAATTTTAAAAATTTAGGCATGTAAGTTACGAAAAGGTTTTTAGTTTACAAAATATTTTTCATAATTTTCAATTTAAAATTTCAATTTCTGAAATATAAAGATGAGAGTCTGTAATATTTGCTGAAATTCATCTGGTAGTTTTCAACCAGGAACTCATAAGCGATTGCACTACCTATTGCATCTGCATAAATAGCCTGGTCAAATGCACTGCCCGTTACATTACAAAAGTTAGACTTTAATTGTGTGGTTTGGGCAAATGCTTTTGCAGAAGAATTAATAAAAAGCAATGCCAAGCAACAAGAAAAAAGTTTTCTTTTCCTTTCTATAAGATTTAATGATTACTAATTTAATGTATAAATATCATGTTATCAGATTATTCTATCTGAACAATTTTCTTCAGATATATAGCTTTGTTCACTCTTAACTGGATTATGTATGTACCTGATAGTGTTTTATAGTTTTTAGAAGCGAATGCGTACTTGTATTCCCCTTGTCCTTGCGTCCCCTTTGTCAAGTTTGAAATTAGCTTACCAGTTGCATCGTAAACCGAAAGATTAACATCGCTTTCATAATTTAATTTATATGAAATATTCAAATAATCCGTAAATGGATTTGGATATACTGATATTTCAATATATTCATTGATTTCTTCAGGAATTTGTGTTAGCACAGTATCAATATTCCCATCATTTGCCGTAGTATCAACATAGAAATTCAAGCCGTCAAATACTGTGTTAGTATCATTGACAGTGAATTCATAAGTCGAAAGCATTGGGAAACCTGGAATTTCGACCCAGATTGAATAATCGCCATCAGGAATATTACCAAATTCATAATAGCCCGAAGTATCTGTTTCAATATTTGCGATTGGTTCTTCCGATGGCTCCTGTTCAATATAAATTTCAGCGCCGGGTACAGGATCGCCTGTTGCTTTACCAAAAGCAGTGCTGATACCTTTTTGATTATCGGTTTTAAGTCCTCCGGGGAAATATAATATTGTACCGGAAATTAGTCCGGAACCAGGAAAACCCAACGGTGCTATTTCGTACATGATAATATTTGCCTCAAGCAGTTGTCCGCAGTCGAGTATGATAATACCCGCCGAATCCCAGCTATATTCCGGATGAAACGGATGATAATAGCTATTTACAACATCAGGATAATATCCGGTATCAACCAATACTTTCAGTATATATTCATCAGGTAGAAAATTATGCATGAAGAATGAACCGTCAGCACCGATAAGCACATCGCTTGTCATTAAATCGAAACCGCCATGCTCGTGATGAGTTCTTGAATAAACTTCAAGGGTTGCATGAGTTCCGTCAATTGCACCTCCGCTATATAGAACCCTGCCAAAAATAGAAGGATTTATATTGACAGGACCAATTTCAAACACCGTCGCGTTAATACATCCATTATTGTCGGATATAAGAACACTGTACTCACCGGTACAAAGATTGGAATCTGATAGTGCAGTTTCACCGTCAGACCATAGAATAGTGTAAGGTGGAGCACCGCCTGAAATTTCTATTTCGGCAGTTCCATCGCAAACGGCGCTGCAAGACGCATTTGCAGTTGAGACAATATTGATGACAGGAGCTGTATTATCAGTAACAATAACTGCTGTTGTACCTATACAACCTTGACTATCGGTAACTGTAACATCATAAATACCTGCTGAAACATCAGTCAGGATATTTGAACCCCATGAATATGAATATGGCGGAGTACCACCTGTTCCTGTTATTTCGACTGAACCGTCAGAGCCACCGCAAGAAGCATTTGTTGCTGTGACAATCGAAACAGCAGGTACTTCGTTAATCTGAACAGTTGCCGATGCAGTTGAGCTGCAGCCATTGTTAGGATCGGTATATGAATAGCTGATTTCATTAAGTCCTGGATTTGCTGCTGACGGGTCAAAAGCATTCCCGATAACGCCCGGGCCACTGAAAATACCATCGGTAGAATAGTTTCCTATTAATAAAACTACAGGTTCGTTTTTACAATATGATGCAGCCAGACCTGAAAAAGTTACGAATGGTTGAGCATTGACAAACAATGTTGTAATAATAGTGCTGTCGCAACCATTAACGCCGGGTTGTAATAATAGTGCTGTCGCAACCATTAACGCCGGTGTAAACATCGGTATAATTACCTGCAACATTTTGCCATGCATCTGCGAGAAATGCGCTGTCACCTTCGCAGATAGTTTGATTTGCAGTACCATCATAAACAGAGTTGACAAACAATGTTGTAATAATAGTGCTGTCGCAACCATTAGCGCCGGTATAAACATCGGTATAATCGCCTGCTGCAGTTTGCCATGCACTTGCAAGGAAAGCGCTGTCGCCTTCACAGATGGTTAGATTTGCAGTGCCGTTATATATGATATTGACAAACAATGTTGTAATAATAGTACTGTCGCAACTGTTAACGCCTGTATAAACATCGGGATAATCACCTGCTGTTGTTTGCCAAGCACCACCTAAGAATACACTGTCACCTTCGCAAATTGTCAGATTTGCTGTACCATTATAGACAACATTGACAAACAATGTTGTAATAATAGTACTGTCGCAACCATTGACGCCGGTGTAAACATCGGGATAATCACCTGCTGCTGTCTGCCATGCACCTGCAAGGAATGCACTGTCACCTTCGCAGATGGTTACATTAGCAGTACCGTTATATACAGCATTAACAAAGAATGTTGTAATAATTGTACTGTCGCAACCGTTAACACCCATGTAAACATCGGGATAATCACCTGCTACAGTCTGCCATGCACCTGCGAGAAATGCGCTGTCACCATCACAGATAGTCAGGTTTGCAGTACCATTATAGACAGAGTTGACAAACAATGTTGTAATAATAGTGCTGTCGCAACCATTAGCGCCGGTATAAACATCGGTATAATCGCCTGCTGCAGTTTGCCATGCACCAGCAAAGAATGCGCTGTCGCCTTCGCAGATTGTTAGATTTGCTGTACCATTATAAACAGAATTGACAAATAAAGTTGTAGTAACAGTACTATCGCAACCATTTGCGGCGGTATAGATATCATAATAATTACCTCCAACAGACTGCCATGCTCCACCGACAAAAACACTATCACCTTGGCAGATTGTAGTGATATCAGTACCTGTAATTGTAACAGGTTCGTTAATAAATGCACTCTCAACACCAAAACAACCATTTGCGTCTGTAATAGTAACGTCATAAATTCCTGCAGTCAGTCCTGAAATATCTTCAGTTGTTGCAGAATTTGACCAATTATAAGTATATGGCGGAGTGCCACCTGATGCTGTTAAATCAGCACTCCCATTATTTCCTCCACCACAACTGACTGGTGCAGGAATAATTGATGTATTAATAAGAGCGGGTTCTGTTATTGTAACTGAATCGGTTTTTACACAAGAATTAACATCAGAAACAGTAACGAAGTAAGAACCTGCTGTCAGATTTGTGATATCTTCAGTTGTTGCAACATTTGACCAGTTGTAAGTATAAGGAATTGAGCCACCGCTTATGGTTAAATCAGCAAAACCATTATTGCCACCGGCACAGGTTACATCGCCTTTTGTAACAGAAGAGCTTAATGCAGCAGGTTCTGTGATGGTTGCCGATGTAGTTATAAAACAAAAATTATTATCGGTTACGCTTACAGTATAAATTCCTGCTGTCAAATTTGTAGCTATTTGTGTGGTTTGTCCACCTGTCCATGAATACGTATATCCTGGTGTACCTCCACCTGGCGTAACAGTAACACTTCCATTGTTACCACCATTACAACTGACATTTGTTTGTGCACTGATAGATGCTGTTAATACTGCCGGTTCGGTAATTGTAACAGAAGCAGTCCCCTTACAAGTATTATTATCAGTAACAGTTACTGAATAATTACCTGCAGGTAAATTATTTGCAATATCTGTAGTTTGAGCCGGTGTTGTAGTCCATAAATATGTATATGGTAGTGTGCCACCGGTTGCTGTGACTGTTGCAGTCCCATTATTTCCGCTAAAGCAGCTTACATTTGTGCTTGAAGAAATTGAAGCTGAAGGTCCGGTATTATCATTAATGTTAGCAATAGTATTTTCTGCACACCCACCAGCATCTGTTACTGTAACTGAATAAGCTCCTGCGGCAAGATTAACAGCAGTTTGTGTAGTTTGATTACCTGCATTGGTATCCCATTGATAAATATATGGTGCAGTTCCACCAGACGGAGTAACCGTAGCAGTACCATCAGACAACCCGCACGACGAGTTGGTGCTTGATGTATTCAGTGTTATTGCCGAAGGTTCGGTAATAGTTACATTAGCAGTAGCACCACATAAATTAGCGTCATTTACTGTTACAAAATAAGTTCCTGCAGTCAGATTATTTGCTGTTGGTGTATTTTGAGGAGGTACAGTATTCCAATTATATGTGTAAGGTCCTGTTCCTCCGCTTGCAGTTACTGTTGCACTTCCATTATTGCCGCCGTTACAACTGACATTGGTTTGGGCTGAAATACTAGCAGTTAATACCGGAGGTTCTGTTATTGTAACATTAGCAGTAGCGCCACATAAATTAGCATCATTTACTGTTACAAAATAAGTTCCTGCAGTCAGATTATTTGCTGTTGGTGTATTTTGAGGAGGTACAGTATTCCA
>JACQWN010000657.1 GCA_016209245.1 Bacteroidia bacterium | reverse complement strand
GAAAATTAAGCCACAGATTACACAGATTTTCACAAATTATTTTTTAATTGAATTTGTTAAATATCTGGTAATCAATCAAATCGACATGAATAATATATTTTTAACCCCGTGAACGGTTACGATAAATATTAACAATACGATTGAACATCACACTATGATTAATTTTCGTAATTCGTAAGTTCGTACCTTTTTCGTACTTCGGTGGAATAATATTGCCCATACTTAAATAGTTACTAATTTTATTTAACAACTGAAAAAACTACCGATTACTATTTCATAAAATTAATCGGCAATTTATGTTTTTACAATAAGGGAATATTACTATTTTGAAATAAGTATTTACCACAATACAATAATGGTTTTTCACTTAATAATTATATATTTGTCATCTGTTTGTAATAATCTTTAATCGTTTAATTACTAACCACCGAGACACGGAGAACACAAAGTTTCACGGAGCAATTATCTTTGTGTTTCTCAGTGTCCCCCGTGTCTCCGTGGTTTTATCTATATAGTGAATCGTTAATCGTTCCAAAATGAAGATAAAAACTCTTAAATATATTAATCTGTTCACATTGATTCTTTTCATTTTATCTGCTTTAATATTTATAATATTTATTAATTTATTAAATCGGTCAGTTGTGGTATATATTTGTTTTATATTCCACATAATTCTTGCTTTAACGGGCTATTTTATTTCTTTGTATTTCCTGTTTCGTTATATAAAAATAAACAGCTTCCGGCAGCAAATAAATTATAATCATATACAGGAAAGTAAATTTATACAAGAATCACAAGAAACAGTTGAAAATAAAACCCTGAACTTTCTGCTTAAAGAATTAATACCGGAACATGACAACAATAAGCCGGTTGATAAATGGGCAGATGAAATATTAAGTAAGATAACAAAACAAATAGAAGTTGTACAGGCATTACTTTATATTCACAAAGAAAAAGACTCTAAAAAATTTGTTTTGACAGGTAAATACGCATTTTATTCAGATAAAGGAATAGAAGAAATTAAAGAATTTACTGAAGGGGAAGGAATTATCGGGCGTGTCGCAATAAAAAGGGAACCATTAATTACCGACCAGATACCCCAAAAAAATATTATGGTTCTGTCCGGTTTAGGTAGCGGCCCCCCGCGGTATATGGCTGTTATACCAATACTTTATTCAGATGAATGCATCGGTATCATTCAATTGTTCGCTTTTCGTTCTTTTGATAAAAATTTAAGTGATTCATTTATTGAAATTGGTAATCTTATCGGTGAGAAATTATATTCTTATCTTGATTATAAATGAATTATTATTAGATTATTGTTTTTGAGCTTGAATAGTAGTCATAATATATTACTATTTAGGTTATTATTTTTTGTTGATTATCCCATCGAAGTACGAATTTTTTACGAATATACGAACTACGAATTTACAGATTGATAAATATTTACAATACGATTGTAAATCACGCTATGTTTAATGTTCGTAAGTTCGTAGCTTTTTCGTACTTCGGTGGGATAATATATCCGTATGAAATAATTTAGCCCTAAACAGTTACCATAATGTTATATTATGGATAAAAGAATAATTACGTGTGATTATATAACCAATGATGATATAATATTATTTATCAAATTTCTTGAAGAACGATTCAATTATAATTTTCATATTTATTCAAAAGCTACATTAAAATTAAGGTTAAGAATAATACTGAATAAGTATAATTTGAAGAATATTGATGAATTAATTTCTTTTACAGGAAAAAATAAGATTAATGCTGAAAGGATTATCTATGATTTTACGGTTACTTACAGGGAATTTTTCAGAGACCCTGTTTTTCTCCGGCAATTCAGAAAGAGAGTAGATATTTTTACAAAGCCACTCCAAGAGATAAGAATCTGGATACCTGAATGTGGTAATGGTATTGAAGCATATACTTTTGCAATAATTCTGCATGAAACCGAAGCTTACCGGAACTCGGCAATTATTGCAACCGATTCAAATGATGTGCTAATAGAAAAGGCAAAAGCAGGCATTTACCCCTCTTTCAAATGGAAAAAAGATTATCAAAATTACGAGGATTCCGGAGGAAAGCTTGAACTTTCCGAATTGTTACCTGTTAAAAATGATATTATTGAAGTGAACAGAAAATTGAGAGAAAAAATATCTTTTTCAAAACATTCAATTTTATCAGAAAATATTCCCGGGCAATTTAATTTGATTTTTTTCAGGAATTCATTGATATATTTTGAATATCCTGCTCAGATTTCAATTCTTCAGAAATTAAGTAAATGCTTATTTTCAAAAGGGGTTTTATGTCTTGGTGAAAAGGAAACTTTTCATTCTTTTCCCGGATCGGAAAATTTCAAATCGTTGGTCAAAAATGAACGAATTTATCAAAAATTGAGATAATATTCCGGCTTTGATATCGAAGAAGAGACGTGGCATGCCACGTCTCTTCTTCGATCAATTAAAATTAATATGATTGATATTTATAATTATAAATGTATTGTAATTGGTATTTCAGCCGGTGGAATGGAAATATTACGCAGGTTTTTACCATTATTTCCATCTGATTTTCCGGTTCCAATCGTAATTGTTCAGCATTTTCATCCTAATCAGGGCGAATTTTTTATTAAATATCTGGATAGTTGTTGTAATATGAACATACTTGAAGCTTCCGATAAAGAAATGATAAAAAAAGGAAATATATATTTTGCTCCACCAAATTATCATCTGCTGATTGAGGAAAATTATACTTTTTCATTAAATGTTGATGCTAAAGTCAATTTTTCAAGGCCATCTATAGATGTTCTTTTTTATAGCGCTGCTGATGCATATAGCAGTTCATTAATTGGTATCATTATGACAGGTGCTAATGATGATGGCTCCCGGGGAATAAGGTATATTAAAGAAAGAGGCGGTGTTACAATTGTTCAGGATCCTGATACTGCCGAAGTTTTCACCATGCCCTTAGCCGCTGTCGAAAGCTCAAAAATTGATTATATCCTGCCGGTAGAAAATATTGCAGGTTTGTTTATTTAATAATCTCGATAAGTACTGCATCTTTCATTACAGTATCATCTTTTTTGACATTGATATTTATAATTTTACCTGAAATATTAGATATAATTTCATTCTGCATTTTCATAGCTTCAAGTATAAGTATCGGGTCTCCATCTTTTATTAATGCATTAGGTTCGACCAAAACATCAATAATTTTACCTGGCATGGGCGCAAAGACAGCTTCAACTTTATCCTCTATCTTGCTTTTATCTAAAAATTTTTTCCGTTTATATGACAGAGGGGTTTCGATTGAAAACGAATAGCAAAGTCCATTAATTATTACAACATATTTGTTTTGTTTTTTTTCAAGAATTTCAACCGGAAATTTTTTATTTTTCCAGATTATGTATGTAAACCCGTCTTCATTATTTTCAATAATGAAGTCCATTTTCTTTTTATTAATAAATAAACCGTTATTTTCATGGCAATTTATTTCATACTTTTTGTTATCGTTTGAAAGAGCGATTAAAATAGTATCTTTATGCTTATTATTTTTTTTCAATTTAGGTATCATATTCATGCTTGTTTAGTTATTTTATTAATTTCTCAGCCGGGTGCTCATTAACCATGGCGACAGAACTTTACCTCTGTTAAAATCTATAAAAGTTTCTTCTTCAAGCTTTTCATTTGAAATAAAATCCTTTGTTGCAAAATAAGCTGCAAGCATTTTCTCGTCAGGGTCTTCATAATATGGCTTTTTTAATTGTTTTTCGATAAACGATGTATTAATATTTCCATTTCTGAAATCCCTGTTATAAATTACCGCTTTACAGAAAGGAATAGTTGTTTTAATACCTTTTATTCTGAATTTTTTGATTGCAGCGACTGAATTTGCTATTGCCTTTTCCCGTGTTTCACCGGTAATAATCAGTTTTGCAATCATTGAATCAAAATAAGGTGTAATTACAGAACCATCCTCAATACCATTATCTATACGAATATTGCGTCCTTTTGGAAAAATAATTTTTTCAATAGTTCCAAGGTATGGAGCAAAATTTGATTGTACATCTTCAGCATTAATACGGTACTCGATAGCCCAGCCCTTGAGCTTAATATCTTTCTGTTTAAAATCCAGCTCTTTATCTTGGGCAATCCTGATTTGTTGCTCGATAAGGTCAAGGCCGGTAATTTCTTCGGTTACAGGATGTTCAACTTGAATGCGGGTATTCATTTCCATGAAATAGAAATTTTTTTCTTCATCAAGAAGAAATTCTACAGTTCCGGCGCTGTAATATTTAACTTCCTTGGCTAATTTGACAGCTTCTTTACCCATCAAATACCGTAATTCTCCATTTAAGGCAGATGAAGGCGATTCTTCAATTAGTTTCTGGTGTTTTCTCTGGATAGAACATTCACGCTCCCCGAGATGTACTATATTCCCATGTTTATCACCAATGATTTGAAATTCAATATGCCTTGGATTTTTGATATATTTTTCAAGAAATAAGGTAGCGTCATTAAAAGCTTTTTCAGCTTCGGCAGATGCCAGATTAAATAATTTTTCCATATCCTGTGGTTTCGTAACAATGCGCATTCCCCGTCCACCACCTCCGGATGCTGCCTTTAATATTACCGGATAACCGATTTTTTCAGCTTCTTTTAAAGCATCGGCAACAGTAGGAACATTTCCCCGGCTGCCTTCGATTAATGGTATTTTTAACTTTGCCGCCAACTGTCGTGCTATGGTTTTATTCCCCATTTTATAAATTGAATCTGCCGATGGTCCTATAAATATTTTTTTTTCATCTTCACATCGTTGAGCGAAATATGGATTTTCAGCAAGGAAACCATATCCGGGATGTATAGCATCTATATTATATTTTTTGGCGGTTTCAATAATTCTTTCGATATCCAGAAATTCGGGAATCCCTTCAGAGTTTCCTGTAAAATCGCATACAGCATCTGCCATTTTAAGATACATGGCATTTGGCTCTTTCGGAGTTTTTATTACAAAAGACATTATGCCCAATTTCTTAGCTGTCTGTATAATTCTTACAGCTATTTCACCGCGGTTTGCAATCAGTATGCTATTTATTTTCATAAAGGAATATTTCCATGTTTACGTTGAGAAATACTAACCGATTTACTTTCAAGCGATTCAAAGGCGGAAATAAGTTTAGGCCTTGTAATTGCAGGGTCAATAACCTCATCAATGAAGCCCTTTTCTTCAGATACATATGGGTTTGCAATTTCAGTTCTGTATTTTAATGTAAGCTCTTTTTTCAGCTTTACCGGATTTTCGGACTCTTCCAGCTCTCTTCTGTAAAGAATTGTGACTGCACCTTCAGGCCCCATTACAGCTATTTCAGCAGTAGGCCAAGCATATGTAAAATCTCCGCCAAGATTTTTGCTGTTCATAACGCAAAAAGCTCCGCCATAAGCTTTTCTAAGGATAATTGTGATTTTAGGCACCGTAGCTTCGCTATAAGCATATAACAATTTAGCTCCATGGCGTATTAATCCGCCGTGTTCCTGATTAATTCCGGGCAAGAAACCGGGAACATCTTCAAGTGTAAGAATCGGGATGTTAAAAGCATCGCAAAATCGTACAAAGCGTGCTCCTTTCATCGAAGAATCAATATCAAGAACACCTGCAAGAATTTTCGGCTGATTTGCGACAATACCGATTGTTTTTCCATCAAGTCGGGCAAAGCCAACGACAATATTCTGAGCATAAAGCTCTGCAACTTCAAGAAATTTCTCATTATCAACAATCAGCTTAATAATATCTTTTACATCATAAGGTTTATTAGGATCTTCGGGGATAATATTGCGTAGTTTTTCTTCAATTCGTTCATAAGGATCATTTGACTGGATATATGGTGGATTTTCTTTATTATTGGATGGGAGATAGGCAAGGAGCTTTTTTACTCCTTTAAGTGTATTTTCTTCATCATCATAAATAAAATGGGCAACACCGCTTTTTTTAGCATGGGTTGTGGCTCCGCCTAATTGTTCAAATGTAACTTCTTAATTAAGAACTTCTTTTACAACATTGGGACCAGTTACAAACATATAGCTTGTCAGGTTTGTCATAAAGGAAAAGTCGGTCAGTGCAGGGGAATAGACGGCCCCGCCGGCAGCCGGACCCATAATAACGGAAATTTGCGGAATAACACCTGATGCCTGAACGTTTCGATGGAAAATATTTGTATATCCTGCCAAGCTTGATACTCCTTCCTGTATTCGTGCACCACCGGAATCAATTAATCCTATTATGGGAGCTCCAAGCTTCATCGCCATATCCATGACCTTTACAATTTTGGTAGCATGTGTGGCACCTAACGACCCCCCCATTACAGTAAAATCCTGAGCATAAACAAACGACAACCTGCCGTGTATCTTCCCAAAACCGGTTATTACACCATCTCCCGGAATTTTTGTTACTTTACCAAAATCAACATCCGATGGGGCTGCATATCTCCCTGTTTCTTCAAAAGTTCCTTCATCAAATAGTATTGCAATGCGTTCCCAAGCCGTAAGCTTCCCTTTTGAATGTTGCTTTTCTGCCGCCTTTGGCCCGCGAATATCGCTTAATTTTGAAGTCCTCTCTTCGAATTCATTATATTGTTTACTATGCATATTTAATTATATTTGCTTTAACGGTCTCGGTATTGCTTGTAGTTGTCGAAAATATGAAAAACAAAGCTATCAAACCGTTAAAAATTTACATTGAAACAGTAGTACTGAAAGTCCTACGTAATCGGCAATTCAAGCAATACCGTGTTAGAGATATGTTGCATTTATAAAACCATTTTTATCATTCGTAAGTTTCCATTTGTATTATTTTTACGTTACATTTGATTGTGATAATTTTTCCGATAACCACTTATCCATTGTTTCATTTGTAAGTTTTTTTTCTTTCCATGCCTTATTAGCATAGGAAATAGATTTTTTTGCATAAAACTGAGCAAGTAAATCTTTCAGTTCTTTCAGTTCTAGTGTCTTGACAATATAATTATGAAACATAATATTTTGATAACTTTTTATCTGCTTTATACCTTGTAAAACTCCAGTATATTTTTCTTTTTTCAGCATTGTTTTCGTTACACCACACCAGAACTTGCTTTTCAAGTTT
>JACQWN010000067.1 GCA_016209245.1 Bacteroidia bacterium | reverse complement strand
TGATGGTGAAGCTATTTTAAATATTGCCGAAAAGGAAAGATTTGATTTTGCTTATGTTTCAAAATTAGGAAAAAAGTCTGAAAAACATCTTTATGAAGATTTGCACATAAAAAAAATTCTTAACCTGCCTTTAGTTGATAAAGAAGCAATAAGTAAAGCCGGTTTTAAAATCGTAATTGACTGTGTAAATTCGGTCGGCGGAATCGTAGTTCCAAAATTACTTAAAGAGCTTGGAGTAAAGAAAATCATAGAGCTTTATTGCAACCCGTCGGGAATATTCCCTCATAATCCGGAACCATTACCGGAACATCTTTCCGATTTATCAGGGGCAGTCATAAAATCTAAATCCGCTCTTGGCCTTGCTGTTGACCCTGATGTTGACCGGCTTGCTATTGTCAACGAAGATGGTAGTATGTTTGGCGAAGAATATACTCTTGTAGCCGTTTCCGATTATGTACTTGGCATAACCCCTGGAAATACAGTTTCAAATTTATCTTCATCACGTGCATTGAGCGATATAACAATCAAACACGGTGGAAAATATTATTCTTCTGCCGTCGGTGAAGTGAATGTTGTTGCAAAGATGAAAGAATGCAAAGCGGTAATTGGAGGAGAGGGTAATGGAGGCGTTATTTATCCTCCCTTGCATTATGGCAGAGATGCATTGGCTGGAATCGCCCTTTTTCTTACTTCTCTTGCAAAATCAGGAATGCAATGTTCGCAGCTCAGGGCGACATTTCCCAATTATTATATTGTGAAAAATAAAATGGAGCTTAAACAGGGGGTTGACATTGACAAACTATTAAATATTATTTCCGAAAAATTCAAAGAATTTCAAGTTGACACAACCGACGGTGTAAAAGTTGATTTTGATGACGGCTGGGTGCATCTCAGAAAATCGAATACCGAGCCGGTAATAAGGATTTATGCTGAAAGCAAAACGTCCGAAAATGCTGTCAAATTGATTAAAATGATTTTTGGTGATATTAATAATGCAATTTAAAATTTACGAACCTCAGTATGTTTTTCAAGTTTTTGAAAATCCTCGCCTGTCGGATTCTGGAATAATCTGAGTTCAAATTCGGGAACAACAGTTAAAATATGGTCGAAAATATCCGATTGTATTTCTTCAAATTGTTTAAATGCTTGAATCTTGCTGAATACATAAATTTGCAATGGTAATCCATTTGCGGTCGGTTCTAATTGGCGTACAACAAAAATCAAATCTTTTGAGATATTCGGATTATTTTGCAGATATGCTTCAGTGTATTTTCTGAAAGCGCCTATATTGGTCATTTTTCGCCCATTGGCAGCTATCGAGGCATCAATGTCATGTTCTTTATTGTATTTTTTAATTTCTTCCAGTTTTTCTTCAATATAATTGCTGATAAGATGTATTTTTTTGAATTTCTCGAGCATCTCGCATGTGCAAAATTTAATACTTTTAATATCAATATATATTGCCCGGCATATTCTTCTCGCTCCTGATTCCTGCATACCACGCCAGTTTTTAAATGATTCGCTGACTAATGCATAAGTTGGAATGGTTGTAATAGCGTTATCCCAGTTCTGTACTTTTATTGTATTAAGTCCTATTTCTAATACGATACCATCGGCATTCCTTGCAGACATTTCAATCCAATCGCCTGGTCTGACCATATCGTTAGCCGCAAGCTGTATGCCTCCGGCTAAACCAAGAAGAGTATCTTTAAACACAAACATCAGCGCCATAATAAAAACACCAAGACCCGCAAGAATAGTCGTAGGATTTTTTCCGAAAAGGATTGAAATAATTAAAATTCCTCCGACGATTACGACAAATACATTCAATATCTGGATATAACCTTTAATTGAGCGGTTTTTTGATGAAGGAATGGATTGGTATATCGCGTTGACTGCTTTAAAAAAGGAAAGTAAAATAACAATACCTATAACAATCAGATAAATATATGTTCCTGCTCTTATGGGTTTAATCCATGCGGGAAAATCAATAAATGTAAATTCTGCCAGACAATAAATCACAAGAGCCGGCGCAATATGTGATAAATTATGAAAGACTTTAAATTCCAGTAAAATATCATCCCATAATGTTTTGCTTTTCCTGATAATTTTTCGTAAAATGGTAAGGATAATCCCCTTGGCAACATAATTTGCTCCGACGCTTAATATGATTAAAACAATTACCGATAGTATTAACTTAATATAAATCGCCTGAAGTTGAGTAAAATTAAGACTATCAATAAGCCATTGTTTAAACACTGTAAAAAATTCAGGTTCGATTATTTTATTCGATATTTCCATCCAATAAAAATATTACTTATCTTTCGGCAAAGTTAATAATTTTAAAACTTATGAAAAATTTATTCTGTATTAGTTTATTTATCATAATGACTGATATAACAGCCCAGCCCGTTTTCGACGATTATTTTACTACCGGCGCACTTAGAATTGATTATATTCATGCCGGCGATAAAAACAACGAATATTTTTTCTTTGAACAACTGAAAAAAGAACCATTCTGGGGAGGCCCTAAGAAAAATTTAATTGACAGGTTTAATTATGGAAAATATAAAATAGTTGTACATGATTTTCAAACCGACAGCATAATATATTCCCATGGATATAGTACATTATTTGAAGAATGGACTACAACCGAAGAAGCAAAAAATCTGCAAAGAAGCTTCTATGAAACCCAGCTTGTCCCTTTTCCTAAAAACAAAATCAGAATAGAGATTTATGGAAGGGATAAAAAAAATCTTTTTCATAAAAAATATGAATTAGTCGTTGAACCGGCAAATTATTTCATATCGAATGAAAATACAGCGAAATATGAGGTATATGACTTGCATATTTCAGGAAATCCGGAAAATAAAACGGATATAGTGCTTATACCTGACGGCTATACTATAAATGAAATGGAAAAATTCAAAGAAGATGCACAGAACCTGAATAACTATTTCTTTGAAACATCACCATTTTATGAAAATAAAGATAAATTCAATATCCGCCTTGTTCTTGCACCCTCACAGGAATCCGGAGCAGATATTCCCGCTGATACTGTCTGGAAAAATACTATTATCAACTCTAGTTTTTATACGTTTGATAATGAACGCTATCTGATGACATACAATATTAAAGCCCTTCGTGATGTCGCCTCAAATGTTCCGTATGACATTATTTATATTATTGTAAATACTGATAAATATGGCGGAGGAGCTATTTATAATTATTATGCTGTAACATTTAGTTCCGGTATTGAAAATAAATATGTTTTTTGTCATGAATTTGGTCATGCTTATGCCGGTTTAGCTGATGAATATTATACCTCGTATGTTTCATATCAGGACTTTTATGATTTGTCAGTTGAACCGTGGGAACCTAACCTTACAACACTTGTTGACTTTGATAAAAAATGGAAAAATATGCTTGAAAAAAGGATACCTGTTCCAACCCCTGAAGATAAAAAATACATGGATAAGATCGGGGTATTTGAAGGCGGCGGTTATGTACCCTTTCGCCCTTTCGCCCTTTCGCCCATTCCCCCATTCCCCGTTTCGCATAAAATTTTTTGTAAATTAAATTTTTTTTGGTATAAAAGGGTTCTCATTATTAAAATTGGGGAGATAATTATCATGACTTCCAAATTCCTGGCTCCACCCATTCGTGAAACCAAGCCGTTCAACTTCGTCAAATACATCCCTGTATTCTTCAAACGTAATTGTTCTGCCAAGTATTGGATGATTAGCGACCCTTGGAATTGGATAATATTGTGACATTATTGATATATTGACCGATGTTGAAATTTCTCCGGCGATATATTTCAAGATATTTTTGCTTTCTTCAATATGACCCGGTAAAATTAAATGCCGGATAATTAATCCCGATTCAGCCAATCCATTATCATCATACGCAAGATATGCTCCTTTCTGAAAGTACATCTCTTTTATAGCTTTTTTTGCAACTTCAGGATAATCTTCGGCTCCTGAAAGAAGTTTTGCTGTATATGGATTTATATATTTGAAATCGGGAAGATAGATATCTATCATACCTTCCAGCGATTTTAGCGTTTCAGTCAGGTCATATCCGTTCGAGTTGTAAACAAAAGTCAAATTGTTTGAAAAATCTTTCAGTGCTTCAATTATGTGCTTCATTTGAGGAATTTGATGACCCGGCGAGACAAAACCGACATGACGGATACCGGTTTTAAGAATATTTATAATTGGAACAAGAATTTCATTTATATTTTGTGGTTTTATATCTGATGAATTATCGCTTATCTGGTAGTTTTGGCAATAGATACATTGAAGATTGCAGTGCGAAAAGAAAATGTTGCAAATACCCTGTGTATTGGAGAGAGCGGGTTCTTCGCCTTTATGGATACAAGCCGAAGAAATTAAAAAAGAGCTATCGCATTGGCAATAACCGGGTTTACCCGAGAGTCTGTCAGCATTACAATGTCGCGGGCAGATTGTGCAATTCACAAGCTCAGGAAAAAAATTTGCTGCAAATGGATTGGAATAAAGCATTGAAATATCAAGTTATCAGTGCCGGGGCGACTTAGAAACTAATGCTGAAATCGGAATGTTATCTGGTCACCCCGACACTAATATAGAAATTTTAAGTTACAAATTTAGTACAGACTTTTTAAAAATGAAAAATTTTATTTACATTTGTAAAACCAAAAAATAATTCATTTGAAATCGGTTGTATTCGGATAGATAATTAAATAACAACATTTTAACGATAGAAATATATAAGAGAAATAAAAGCAATTGCGTTTATACATACATTAGAGCCAAGCTGTAAAAAATCCCCGGACAGATAAAAGACATCAATAACAAATAAATTTATTTAGCCGTGGTTTAGTGTAACATCAAGTTTGTACAATGCACACTTAGTATCATCAGATGCTTTTGTGGAAGAAAAATTTCAGACAATGCGGGCATTTGGAGCTAATAAAGAGTTATCAACAAAGCAGCGTGAAAAAAACAGATTTAAAACAAAATACTTACACTTCTATAATTTTACTAAAATTGTTTCTATCTTTGTGAAAAGATAAGAGATTAAAATTAATAATTTTATGTCTGAAAATCAAATATTAAATATC
>JACQWN010000656.1 GCA_016209245.1 Bacteroidia bacterium | reverse complement strand
TTGGCAGTTCCTGTACAAAGACCAAAACATAGAATATTTGTTTTCGATGCATTAAGAACAATAGCGCCTGGTTGGGTAATAGTAACTGTACCAATACCCGTGCAAAGATTTGCATCAGTTACAGTAACATTATAGGAACCGACACACAGGCTAGTAGCTGTCTGTGTTGTCTGGACAGGCGCCGGATCATTCCAGATGTAAGTGTAAGGTACAGTACCGCTAGCCGGTGTTGCAGTAGCAGTACCATTGCAAAGTCCATTACATGTTACATTAACCTGACTCATGGTAACTGTTGGTTGTGGAAAAACAGTAATATTTATAGTTGAAGTAGCAGTACATGGACCTGGTCCTGTAACTGTTTGAGTAACTGCATAAGTTCCGGCAGCAGCCCAGGTAACACCGGAAGGATTTTGGGCTGTAGAGGTTGCAGGTGTACCACTTGTAAAAGTCCACGAATAAGTAATGCCTGCACCACTTGAACCTGTATTTGTAAAATTAAAACTATTGCCTGATAAGCATTGATTTCCATTATATGTGAAGCCTGCAACAACGGGAGAGCTGGTTGCAACACTTGCGGATGCAGTTGCAGTACAATTGTTATTATCAGTAACAGTAACTGTATATGTTCCTGGTGCAAGTGAAGATATTGTATTAGTAAGAGTAGCGGAATTCATAGTAAAAGCTCCATTTGACCAGTTGTAATCAAAGGGAGAAACTCCGCCGGATGTAATTGTAACAGTTACACTGCCGTTATTTAATCCGCATGTAGTAGCTACTGGTGAAATACTTAATACTATTGGGGCAGGTTGTGTAATTGTTACTGTTGCTGTTTTTGTACAACCGTTACTATCAGTTACAGTAACTGTCCATGTTCCTGCTGTTAAGCCCGTGACTGTGGCTGTTGATTGTGCAGGCGCCGGGTCATTCCATAAGTATGTATATGGCGATGTTCCGCCACCAGCCGAAACAGTTGCGGAGCCATTGCTGCCTCCATTACAAGTAACATTGGTTTGTGATGAAATAGTTGCAGTCAATGCAGGAGGTTGTGTGACAGTAACACTTGTAGTAGCAGTACATCCTTTATTGTCTGTAACGGTAACTGTATATGTACCCGCACACAGGTTTGAAATATCCTGAGTGTTTGGACCACTTGACCATGAGTATGAATATGGCGATGTACCGCCGGCAACAGATAAATCCACTGAACCGGTACAGATACCATTACAATTCAAGTTTACATTTGTACTACTAAGAGTCGGCGGGGGATTAATTGTAACAGGTATTGTAATAGTGCTACAACATGTAGGGTCGGTGGCAAGGCATACTTCTTGGGTTACATTATATGTACCCGCCGCACTCCAAGAAATACCAGATGGATTTTCTGCAGTGGAGGTTCCCGGAGAACCCCCGCTGAATGTCCAGTCATACGTATATAAAGGGTTTCCCATGCTTGTGCCGGTTGAACCTGTGTTGGTGAAATCAAATCCTACTCCAATGCATTTTGGTGAACTGGAAGTAAAATTTGCAACAGGAAGAACGCAAGTAGGAGGACATTGTACCTCAATGCCATAAGATGCACATAAATAGCCGGCATAACCATCAACCATTATTGAAGCACATTCACCATTAGCAAGAGTGGTGGTCATAGTAAAAGTACCGCTTCCCATTACATTGCTTCCATATTCATCATGGTCAACAGAACCGCAATCTAATCCGGAATTAGTAGTATAATTCCAAACAGCACCCTGTAAGTTACAGCTACCACCATCAACGACTATAGTAATTGTTTGTGTTGAACCTGATGTGTTACAATACGAATACCATTGAGCATTTTCAACTGAATACGAAACATCCTGGTCACCATCTCCATTCAAATCAGAACCTGCATAGCAACATGGACCACAACTATTTGCTGCAGTAGTTGGATCAGAGCCAATACAAGTGCCGGAAAGGTTATCATCATTATATGGAGTATTACAGGAAAGGCTAGTTCCAATACTGCCGTCGCAGCCTCCTCCGCCTCCTCCGGCATAACTAATTTTATTAAGTACGAAAATCAGAACAAAAAAATAAAAAATTAGAAGAATAATACTTTTTCTCATAGGTAAAAATTTTTAAAATATTTTATTCACTTTGTTTATGAGATCACTGTGCTTAGTTCATTAATCTATTTTTATCAGTTTTTTACGAATAGTTTTATCAGTTGTATTAAGTTTTATAGTATAAATTCCATCAGGATAAGAAGAAATGTCTATTGATGTTTTTTGATTGTTGAGCGAAGATTGAAGAATTAAATTGCCTAATATATCATAGATTTCAAAATTAACCACTGTTGGAATTTCAGAAGTATAATATATATATGTGTGTGTTTTAAAAGGATTAGGATAAATATTGATATCAAAATCCGATTCATTTATATATTCGCTGGTAGTAAAAACAACAACAGCATTGTTGCAGCTTTCGTTACAGTAATATGCTCCAACACATCCATTATTGTCTGTAACAATAACAGAGTAATAATAATTACCAGCCCCTGAAGGAAAGATATAAGAAGGAACTGAATCTGCAGAACTAAAACCATCATCACCTGTCCATATGAAAGTTAAATTTCCATTACCACCTGTGAGATTCGGTGTGAAAATAGTTGGATTACCTTCTTCAACAATATTTGTTGTTACAGTAATACTTGGGAAATTATTACATATCTGCCCTGCTGCATCTGTTTTAATTATATAAAAATCTTCCTGACCAGCACCCTGGCTTGTTGTGCTTCCTGCAATAATGTATCCGCCGTCAATAGTTTTTTTCCCTGAATATCCAATATCAAGCCCTGTTCCGCCATATGTTTTGGACCATTCAAAAATACCATTGGAATTTGTTTTAATAATAAAAACATCTTTATTTCCGTTTTTGTATTTTCCTGTCAAAAGAAAACCTTTATCATTTGTATTTTCCAAACCAAATATTTCATCATATTCAGCGGAACCTGAATAATATTTTTTCCAGATTTGAGTACCTGCTGAATCTGTTTTTAATAACATTGGTTTATATGTAGAGCTAACAAACGACTTTCCTGCAACGACATATCCGTCGGATATTTCAAGAACATCATAACCCATGTGATTAACGCTGCCACCATAAGTTTGAGACCATTCTGTACCACCAGCGCTATTTACTTTTATTAATAATACATTATTTATATTATTAGTAGTGCTGTATTCAATACCACAAAGAATAAAACCACCATCTGAAGTATTTTTTACAGAATGGAACTCCTGAAGCTTGGTCTGAACAGTGGTAAATCCTATTTTAGTCCATATAGTATCACCGCCGGAGTTTAGTTTTACAACATAGCCATATTTTTGGGTTGAAGAAACATGGGAGAAGCCAACAGCCAGATAACCTCCATCGGGTGATTGAACTATTTCATTAGCCCATTCTTTTGATACTGTTCCAAAAGCTTTTTCCCATTGAAAAGAACCTGTGCTGTCTATTTTAACAATATACATATCGTAATCACCGGAAGATAAGATGCCATTGGTCCATCCTGCTGCAATATAACCACCGTCATTTGTTTTTGTAATAGAATAAGCCCCGTCATCTCCTGTATTTCCGAAATCTTTTACCCAAAGAGAAGTTCCGACAGAATTAATTTTAACGAGATAGATATTATAATTGTTTATACTGGCAGAGCCGGCAATTATAAAAGTGCCGTCATCATTAACTTCAATATCATAGGCTTCATCCCAGCCTGTTGTGCCATAAGTTTTGGAAAATGCAGATTGTGCAGTGACAATTTTTACACTTAATATAAATATAAAATAAAAGTGTAAAATAATTTTAATAAATATATTTTTTTTCATTAATTAAATTATTATAAGTTGATTTATCATTTATCAAGAATATATAGACTACTCTTCCTGTATCTCTATATATTCAGTATCTTTTTCAAGTTGTTTATTACCAAAAGTATTAATATATACAACTGTTAAATCCTGCTTTAAAAAAGCATCTTCAAAATCTTTAACAGCATCATCTCTGGTATTATACCATTTGTATTTTTTATTGTCTATTATAATATAATTCAGAGTTGTATCTGTTATATTTGCATAACGAATTTCTAATGCTCTTGCAGATACAATTTTTTTATCAGAATTGAACTGCTTTGTTTGTAAACTATTTTGATTGATTTGTCCATAACTAAAAGAACATGTAACAATCATAAAAAAAATAAAATTGAATAAATTTTTCATAAGAATATTATTAAAGATTTATAGATTCTTTTTATAATAAGTTTTTCAAACAACAAATATACAATTTTATATATTCACTGTATAAAAAACCAAATAATAATTCTGTATATAAAGTATATATTTCGTTTCAATTTTCAATTTTAGATTTAAAAACGCTAATAATCAATCAAAAATTTTAAATCTAATTTCTAAAATAATTTGAAATATTAACTTTAGAAACAAGCACCAACACCAATTAATTTTAGCGGGAAAAATATTTCTTCTTTAAAAGAATTATTTGAGTGTGTAACACACTCGAATAATTTTAATCTATTATTAAAAGACGTAATTATAAATAAAGGTTGCCTATATTGATAAAAAAATTTTTTTTTATTTACGTTTGTTTTTTGAACATACAGTTTTAATAAATTATTTTTGTAAAATTTTGTACTACACAAAATATACAGGATGAAAAAAAAACAAACACAGGAAGAAATCAAAACAGAAAAAAGCTGGTTTCTTTTATTAATATCTTTTATTGAAGGCGGCAGTGTTATGGCGGTTGAACTAATAGGAGCCAAGATGACAGAACCATATTTTGGAGCTTCATTATATATATGGAGCTCTGTTTTGGCAATTACATTACTTGGCTTAACTACCGGATATTATACAGGTGGAATTCTATCTGAAAAATATCCACATCCTAAAACACTTTATATTTTATTATTATTATCATCTTTTTTTATAGGTATGATGCCAATCTTTGGACCTGCTGTTATGAATGCCACACTGAACTGGGATTTCAGATTCGCTTCTATAATATCAAGCTTGTTATTCATATTTCCTCCTTTAGTTTTTTTAGGGATGGTATCTCCGATTATAATCAGAAAGCTATCTATTCAAATTGAAAAGACAGGAAGAAAAGCGGGGTTGGTATATGCTATCTCAACAATAGGAGGTATTTTTGCTACATTTATTACAGGATTTTATTTAATTCCCGAAATAGGTTTGAGAATAAGCTCAATTTTTATAGCTATATTACTAATTGTTTTTCCCGTTTTGTATTTTATTATTCAAAAAAGATATATTTATTTAATAATGTGCTTTATAATAATTTTTTTTTCCATAATATCCAACAATAAAATTTATTCAAGTAAATATCCTAATAGTAAATTTTTTAATGTAGCATATCAGAGTGAAGGTCTATTAGGTCAAATATTTGTAATAGATGATAAGAAAAAAAGTACAAGAGATTTATTTGTTAACAATATATCGCAAAGTCACATACATTTACCAACCGGCAGGTCACAGTGGAGATATATTCATCGTCTGGCAACATATTCATCGTTTAAACCAACTGGCTCAAAAGTATTTATTGCAGGAATCGGATCAGGAAATCTGATAAAGGAGATGACACTACTTGGATTTAATATTGACGCCTGTGATATTGAGGGAAGGATGGGGGAAATAGCTACTAAATACTTTAGTATGTCAGATAAAGTAAATATTATAATAGATGATGCACGTCATGCAATAAAAACTTCAAAATATAAATATGATATAGTAATTTTAGATGTGAGCGCAGGAGAAAGGCAACCCACAAATTTATATTCAATTGAGAGTTTTAATGATATCAAATCAATCCTTAAGAAAAATGGTATTCTATTTATTCATTATCCATCTATTTTTAATGGAGATGAAGGACAGTCATTAAAATCAATTGGCTTAAGTTTAAAAAAATCAGGTTTTCATGTTGAATTTATTAATACATCACCCGATTTTAGCAAATTATCTGAATATATATATTTTGCCTCTGCAGACGGAACAAGTTTGAAAAATCAGAATTTTAGCAGGAGAGATACATTCGCCCTCCCATTTAATTTTCCTGTTAAAGAAAATCTTATAATTGAAGGAGTGAATTTTTCCGATGGCTTTGTTTTAACAGACGATAAACCAATTATGGATAAATTGCACCAGCGTATTGCCAAACATTACAGAGCTGATGGTATTAATATTACTATAAAACCTTTACTACATGAAGGAATAAGGATTATTAAATAAATAATTATTTGAATAAAGGAACACCCTTTTCAATAAACATTTGTGTAAATGTTTGATGATATTCTTCACGCCAGATTTTTGCTGCTTTGATATTATAATTTTCTAAAATTGGCTTATCATCAACAAAAATTATTGCATCTTCTATATTAATTTTTCTTTCATCAATAAAAAGGTCTTCAATATTTACCTGTGAACCTTTTATACCCAATTTAATACGCACATTGTTAAAATTTATTTTGTTTTCTGATGCTATTTTATTTGCAGAAATCTTTGGTATAGCAATAAATAAATTATTGCGGTATTTTTCTTCTTCATAAGTAGGTAATATTTTAACTTCAAATCCTGCTGCTTTTAATGTTTTAAAAAGAGCTCTTCCTGCTTTACCTGCATCATTATTCAAAAAACCGTTGAAATTTACAATAATAAATCCTTGTTTATTAAGCTTTGATTTGGCTTTTTCAAAACATTCCAAACTCAATACATGAGCAGGCGGCACTTCTCCTTTAAATACATCAAAAACAATAAGGTCGTATGTTTTTTCAGTGCTTTGTAAATAATGTCTTGCGTCATCTGAAATTGTGTGAATATTATTATTTAAAAAGAAATACTTATCTGCTACCGATGTTATACGTTCATCCAGTTCAACTGCATCAACATTAAATTTTAAAAATCCCTGTAATTGCTTTGCTACAGTGCCTCCACCCAGACCCAATAATAAAGCATCAGAGTTTTCAGGTAAAATGCTTGCAACAGAAGTCAAATAATCAACATAACTCCACTGCGATTTTCCTGTTTTTAAATTTATGTAAGTCTGTCCCATTCTGTTTACAAATAATATTCTCTCATTAACTGATTGCTTGTCGTTGAAATTTCTTTTAATATCAGCAACCAGAATTTGACCCATAATACCTTCTGACTGATAAACTACCCTTATATCAGAATGAATTTTCTTTTCTTTAAAAGAAGATAATGAAAATATAACAACCGGCAAATAGATTAAAACGACTTTCTTTCCATTAAATAATAGTAAAAAAAATGTAATTATCCCAAGAATTAAGCCAATAATATGCGAAGGAAAAGAAAGTCCGATTTCCGGTATAATATAAAAACCCATAATTAAAAGACTGAAAATTCCTCCAAGTGTGGAAATGGTATATACTGTTCCTGTTACATTGCCTGATATTTCTACTTTCTTAGTTAATATGCGGATAATGAGTATAGGTACCATGCCTAAGAGCATCAGTGCAGGAAAAATCAGAATAATACTGATTAATAATACGGCTATTATATTATTTATATTTTCAAAACTAATTGATAAACTTTTTGATACAAATGGCATTAATAATATGAAGATTGAGGCAAATAATATTACCCAATATAAAACATTCTGATGTGTATATTTATCTGCGATTATTCCACCAAGAAGATATCCTAAGGATAAACTTATCAGAGTGATTCCAATAACTGCTCCCCAAGTGTTAAGAGAAGTACCGTAATATGGTGCTAACATCTGGGCTGATAATAATTCAACAGCCATAACTGTTGCACCTTCAAGGAATGCAAAAAAATAAAAATTATTTTTACGGGTAATCATTTACTTATATTTTTTAAATAAATTCAAAACATAAAATAAAGGCAAAGCAGCAAGAGCTATACCTGTTGCATATATGCTGAATTTGAGCCCGCAAAATGGTATTAAATAAAAAGCAAATAAAAAAGTTGCAGTAATACCACCAATCGTGGATACAAAATATACTGTACCGGCAGTCTTGCCTGTTTTATTAAGTTCTTTAGATAATAATCCGACTATAAGGGGGCTTACCATGCCAAAGCAACTCAATATAGGAATTAAAATAACTATGCAGGACATTATTATTCCTGTTCGTAATCCCAGATGCAAAGTTACAGTCATTATTTCAGATGAAGTCAGAGGCATAGCAAGTACCAGTATAGAAGAAACTGAGATGATGATTAATAAAGGTGTAATATTTTTATATTTTCTGGAAATAACACCGCCCAGGAAATAACCTATGGAAAGACCTCCTAAAGTATTAGTTAAAATAGCAGACCAGATGTAAAGAGAATTACCATATACCGGAGCAATTAATTTAGCTCCGATTAATTCAACCGCCATTAAGGAGCCGCCCTCAATTAATAATACAACATATAAATAACGAACAGGTATAAAATGATTCATTACTTACGTTATCTGATAACCGTTACCGAACCTACATAAGCATGTTCAGTACCCTCAAAATTCCTGAGTATGCAGTACCATGTATAGACTCCATTCTCAACGATTTTCCCGGAATTAAAATAGCGACCGTTCCACCTGTTTTCGTCAACA
>JACQWN010000066.1 GCA_016209245.1 Bacteroidia bacterium | reverse complement strand
AACCCATCGGCTATGCCGGTTCCAAGCCCTGAATTTAGGACAATATTCTCTATTTTCACAACAATATCTCATTTTAAAACTGTCAAAGAACGGCATTTATCTCTGTCGCCATTTACTTTCTAACCCGATAAAATCCTACAAATGATATACCGAATTGGAACAGGAAAATAAAATGGTTCTGTCATCAACAATAGTATATTTCTTTCTTTTGTCGACACTTAATTTTTGAAGTTCTGGGAAAAACTTCAATGGTGCGATAAAAATTCTCCCGTCTTCCAATTTAATAGCTATTTTTCCAGGAAAATCAAAGAGTATTTTTGCGATGCTCATTGTTCTGTTTTTTAATGAAGTATTCATTGCTATTTGAGTTTTATTGTTGTTACTTTTATTCCTTCTTTCACTTTATTAAAGGCCTCAATCAGAATTTGCTGATTACTTTTTATCAATTTCAAAGCTTGATTAATTTCCTTTTCAGATAAACTCCCTCTTTCTTCAATTTCAAATGTATTTAACCAAATTTTTGCGGATTGTTGCCTGCTCCCCTTTTCTTTAGCAATATGGAGATGAGGAGGTTCATTCAATGCATCATAGGCAAATATGTAAAAGGTTAAAAACTTGTGTATTGCTATTTTCGGCATTTTATATCATATTTTTAGCACAAATATATGAATTTTTATTTCGAATTCCATTTACTTCTGATAACTGCGCCGACGGCATCAATATTAATTCTATCCTGCAGCATCGTATCCCTGTCGCGGATTGTGACCGTATTGTCTTCTAAAGTTCTATGGTCAATTGTGATGCAGTATGGAGTACCTATGGCATCCTGCCGGCGGTAACGGCGGCCGATGGAATCCTTTTCATCGTACTGGCAATAGAAATCATATTTAATATTATCCATGATAGTTCTGGCTTTTTCAGGCAAACCATCCTTGTTGACCAATGGCAAAACGGCAGCTTTAACAGGTGCAAAGGCGGGAAGAATACGTAAAACGACTCTTTCAGAATCATCGTTCAGGGTTTCTTCACAATATGCATGGCTTAAAACTGCCATAAAAGTGCGGTCTAATCCGATTGAAGTTTCAACAACGTAAGGAACATAGCTTTCATTCAAATCGGGGTCAAAATATTGGAGCTTTTTTCCTGAAAATTTTTGATGCGAAGCGAGATCGAAATCGGTACGTGAATGGATACCTTCCAGCTCTTTAAAACCCATAGGGAACTCAAATTCAATATCACAGGCGGCATTGGCGTAATGCGATAGTTTCTCATGGTCATGAAAACGGTATTTTGCCGCAGAGATGCCCATTGACAAGTGCCACTTCATTCTTTCCTGCTTCCAATGTTCATACCATTTCATTTCTTCACCGGGCTTAATAAAATATTTTTCATTCTTCCCGTTCGTTGTACATTGAGAAAATTTACAAAAATGCCCTGCGCTGTTTCAGGCCGGAGATATATTTGCTGCGCTTCATCACCAATTGACCCCATCTGTGTCGAATACATAAGATTAAACTGCCGCACATCAGTCCAGTTCTTTGTTCCTGAAACCGGACATACTATTTCAAGCTCAATTATTAATTCTTTAATTGCCACAAGGTCATTTTTATCCATTGCAGAGTACAAACGCTTCTTTATGTTTTCAATTTTACTTTTATATTCAATTAGACGAGGATTTGTCGTTATAAACAGTTGTTCATTAAAACTTTCGCCGAAACGCTTTGCCGCTTTTTCAATTTCTTTCAGAATTTTATCCTCGATTTTTGCAATGTGTTCTTCAACTAGCACATCAGCCCTGTATCTTTTCTTAGAGTCTTTGTTATCAATCATCGGGTCATTAACGGCGTCAACGTGTCCGGATGCTTTCCATACAGCAGGATGCATAAATATTGCAGCGTCAATGCCAACTATATTTTCATGATATTGCACCATAGCTTTCCACCAGTAGCTTTTAATATTATTTTTCAGTTCAACTCCGTACTGGCCATAATCATATACAGCGCTTAAACCTTCATATATTTCGCTTGATGGAAATATATAACCATACTCTTTGCAATGAGCTATCAGCTTTTTCAATAAATCTTCATTCGCCATAATTTTCAAATCTTTTTGAGTATAATCCTCTATATTTTTATTCCCATTACTGTTATATTCCCTCGACTTCGCTCTGGACAGGCTGACTCCATTACTTACTATGGCTTTCATATCTTCAAGCCAAGTACAGTAATGTCATCGGTCTGTTCGTATTTAACCTCATAGCCGGTCATCCAATCGCTTATTGTCTTGTCTAATATTTCCTGTTGTTCTTTCATCGGTTTGTCTGATATTTTCAGCAGCAGTTCTTTTAGCCGTTTCGACATGAATTTTTTACCTTTTGGTCCGCCGAACTGGTCTGAAAATCCGTCGCCTGTCAGGTAAACTATATCGCCTTTTTTAAGTTGCATTTCGTGAAGGGTAAAGTTATCCATTTTATCGTATATGGCAATTGGCATTTTGTCGGCTTTGAGCTCTGTAAATATCGCCTGACCCGCAAGGTCGCCTGAATCAGCGTTATTGCCTGCGCCTGCGCTGCTAGCTTTATTAAGATGACCTTGCGGGTCAGGCCTAACGATCCATAAAGGATTATTTGCACCAGACCATTGTAATTCATTGGTTTTTGTGTTTATTGAACACAGCGAAATATCCATTCCGTCTTTTTGTTCGCCGGGCGTACCTTTTTGACCTAAGGCTTTAATTACTTCTTTTCGTAATTTTCTAAGAATAACATCAGGTTGTGTAATGTACTCTTTCACAACAATTTCTTTCAGCATAATCATTCCCATCATGCTCATAATTGCGCCTGGAACGCCATGTCCGGTGCAATCGGCTACGGTTATGACAATTTGGTTCACAACCTCGGCAAACCAGTAAAAATCGCCCGAAACAACGTCTTTTGGCTTGTAAAGTACAAATATATCGCTCAGATGGTTGCATACACCTTCAATTTTGGGTAAGGCAGCTGTTTGGATACGTTTTGCGTAATTGATGCTGTCGGTAACTTCTTTGTAAAGGAATCGAATTTCTTCTTCCGCTTCTTTTATCTTTGTTATATCCGATTCGATGGCTACGAGCTTTTTTAAATATTTCATCACGCTCATGCGTGATGAAACATTTTCATCAAAAATCGGCGTCAGCGTGGTCTGTAACCACACGGTTTCGCCTGTAGTTTTCGTAAACTGCGAATTATACATTATGGATTTGTTGTGCATTACCGCCTCGTTTACAACTTCTTTAAAATCGGGGTTTGAGCTGGTTTCATAAATGTTTTTGCCATATTGCTGAGTATATTCTTCAAAGGTTAAACCGTACAGCCGTTCAAAACCGCGATTTACCCACTCAAAATTACCGTTTTTGTCGCAGATGATTACCGCATTGTCGGTTTCGCTTGCAACGATTGAGAGTTTTTCAAGTTCAATGTTTAACGCTTGAAGTTTGTCGCGTTGTGATTCTATTTCTTCTTTCTGATGTATTACAGTGTCGCGCTGCGTTGTGATTTCGTCTTTTTGTGCCCTGATTTCTTCATTTTGCTGGTTAAGCGCTTGATTTTTTTCGCGGATTTCGGCAGTTGCCTTCCGCACTTCATTCACAAGCTGCTTTTGCCTTCTGCGCATGCTTGCCGTACGCCACCTGTAAACCCCAAACAACCCCAGCAACAAACAACAAACCATAAACGTCCTGAACCACCACGTTTCCCACCAGGGCGGCCGGATTGTAAAAGAGTAATTAAACTCATTGCTCCAGTAACCCTCGCTGTTCATCGCCTTTACTTTAAAAGTATAATTACCTTGTGGTAAGTTGCCATAAGGTGCCTCGGTACGGTTGGTGATGGCTGACCAATTTTCGTCAATACCTTCCAGCTTGTACTGATACTTTACTTTTTTACTCTGTTTTTGCGTTATCCCGATGTAATTGAATGTTAGATAATTGTTATTGTAAGCCAGGCTCAAATTTTCAGGAAGCCCATACCATTTGGTGATACCGTCAAACTCAAAATTTCCAATGGTTACCCCGTTACCGAGCAAAAAGCTGGTATCTTTAGCCTCTTGACTGTACAGACACGGTGCACCGTGTCTCTGCATCGCTGACTGCCGACTGCCTACTAAATTCACCCATGCAATATCTTCATTAAACAACTCAATACTTGTTAACTGTACACAGGGCGGTATGGTATCGGGGATATCGCCTTCGGGGTGGTAGGCTGTAAGCCTATCGTTGGCGGCTATCCATATTGTACCGTCGCCGGCTTCATATACATTTTTCCCGGTGTTTCCGCC
>JACQWN010000654.1 GCA_016209245.1 Bacteroidia bacterium | reverse complement strand
GATCAGCTTTAGCAATATTTGTAATTGCTCTGACCATTTTATTTTCACGGCCTAAACGGGTATTTAGTTCTTCTTTATATGCTTCCCAGTCGGTTATTTGCCGGCGTGCTACACCAGTTTCAATAGCGGCTTTGGCAACTGCAAGTGCAACATTTGATATTAGCCGTGGATCTAATGGCTTTGGTATCAAATATTCACGTCCAAAAGTCAGATTGGTAGTATTATATGCCCTGTTTACCGATTCCGGGACAGGCTGTTTTGCCAGATTTGCCAACGCAAAGGAAGCAGCCAGCTTCATTTCATCATTAATAACCTTGGCCCTGACATCTAATGCGCCTCTGAAGATAAATGGAAACCCCAGAACATTATTAACTTGATTTGGATAGTCGGAACGGCCTGTGGCAAATATAATATCTTTTCTTGCCGATGTGGCATCCTGATATGATATTTCCGGATTTGGATTAGCCATAGCAAAAACAATAGGATTTTCGGCCATTGTTTTTACCATCTCCGGTTTTAAAACTCCGGCAACCGATAATCCAAGGAATACATCAGCTCCTTTTACAGCATCTGCAAGGGTTTCAACATTTGTATTTACCGCAAATTGCTGTTTGTATTTATTCAGGTCTTTTCTCTTTGTGCTTACTACACCTTTAGTATCTAACATGATGACATTTTCACGCCGCACACCTAATTTTATGTACAGATTTGTACATGAAATTGCCGAAGCGCCTGCTCCATTGACAACAACTTTAATGTCTTGCATTTTTTTCCCTGTGAGCTCTATTGCATTTAACAAAGCGGCAGCGGATATAATTGCTGTACCATGCTGGTCATCGTGAAATACCGGGATATCGAGTTCCTTGATTAACCTTTCTTCTATTTCAAAACATTCCGGCGCTTTAATATCTTCAAGGTTAATTCCTCCGAAGGTCGGTGAAATTAATTTGACCGTTTGAATTAAGGTTTCTACATCTTTTGTATCAACCTCAATATCAAAAACATCGACATCGCCAAATATCTTAAATAGCAGCCCTTTCCCTTCCATGACCGGCTTGCCTGCCAATGTGCCTATATCTCCCAGACCAAGTACTGCCGTACCATTAGAAATGACTGCAACCAGGTTACCTTTTGATGTATATTTATAAGCATCTTCAGGATTTTTTTCTATTTCAAGGCATGGTTCTGCAACGCCAGGTGTATATGCCAACGATAAATCCCGTTGTGTGCTGTAAGGTTTGGTCGGTATCACCTCAATTTTTCCAGGACGTCCTTTAGAATGATAATCTAAGGCTTCCTGAGTGTAATTTCTTATTGCCATAATATTCAGATTTAAATTATTTTAATTAATTAAATAAGGTGCAAAAGTAAAATTTTAAACTTAAAAAAAAAGATTTACTAAAATCTCTAAGATTTAGTAAATCTTTTCTCCGTTAGTTCTTTCGGCAAAAATATTAAGAAGAAGCTTTTGCTTTAGTAACAATTTCTTCCAGCATGGCAGTGGTTACAGATTTTGGCCTTTCAATCGGGTAAGCTAATGCCCTGTCCCAAACAATATTTGAGCAAACGCCAAATGCACGGCCAATAGCGAACAGTACGGTGTAATAGTCATATTCAGTCAGTCCGTAATACCATTGAATTACACCTGATTGAGCATCAACATTCGGCCATGGATTTTTAGCTTTACCCAGTTCTAATAAAATTGGCGGAACAACTTTAAACAGCACATCAACATATTTGAATAGCGGATAATCCGGTAAATATTTCAGACAAAATTCTCTCTGGGCGGTATAACGCGGGTCAGTTTTACGTAATACAGCATGACCATAACCTGGAATAACCTTACCTTCTTTTAGGGTAGCATATACAAATTCCTTCATATCCGTTTCTGTAGGAATTTTTCCACCCATCTTTTCCATAACGCCTTGCATCCATCTTAACACTTCCTCATTTGCCAGACCGTGTAATGGACCTGCCAAACCATTTATCATTCCTGATATTGAATAATACATATCGGAAAGGGCGCTTGAAATCAAATGTCCTGTATGAGCGCTGACATTACCGCTTTCATGGTCGCTGTGCAAAATGAAATACATTCTCGCAACATCGTCATAAGGTTTTGCAATGCCCATCATGTGAGCAAAATCACCGCCGAAATCCAAATTTGGATCTGATTTAATTATATTGCCTCCTTTGTATTTATTACGATAAATATATGCGCCAATCTGGCCAATTCTTGCTAACAGATTAAGGGCGTCTTCATAAGTAGCATCCCAGTATTCTGTTTTTTTTATTCCTGAATTGTACTTCTTTACAAATACAGATTCTTTTTGCATTGAAAGCACTGCTGTAGAAAGAGCAACCATAGGGTGTGTGTCTGGCGGTAATGCATTTATTACGTCATAAACATATCTTGGAACCTCTTTACGTTTGTTAAATTCTGCATTTACTTCAGCAATTTCGCTTTCTGTCGGAATGTCGCCGGTAAGTAATAAATAAAAAAGTCCTTCAACATAAGGCATTTCACAACCCGCCGGTTTCGGCAGCTTTTCCATTGTTTCCGGTATCGTATAATTCCTAAACCTGATACCTTCATGCGGATCTAAGTATGAAATATCAGTTATAAGGCATTTAATATCCCGGGCTCCGCCAATAACTTGTTCGATTGTGATTTCATCGGCTTTTACATTGCCGTATTCTTTCAATAGTTTGGTGGTTCTCGGCCGCCACTCTTCAATCTTCTGGTGTAATTTTTCTCTTAATGTTTCCATATTTGTAATTATTAAAGATTAATACTAAAAAATTATATTATTTTT
>JACQWN010000065.1 GCA_016209245.1 Bacteroidia bacterium | reverse complement strand
TTTTTTTAACATAAACAAAAAACAATTATCCGGCGGGTCGGCTATCGGATTTCCTTCTGATAACCATCCTGCAAGCGTATCATTTGTCAAACTGCCACCAAGATACATTTTACTGGTCGTGCAATCGCTTTCCTGGAGCTCTGTATAGAAACGGAAGCGCGGTTTATTCGCCCATGCCTCGCCAGTGAGACTTGAAGTGCAGTTATAATACATACCATTACCTACATACATCGAGATATATACAGTTCCGGTTACGGTCCCGTTGCTTTGAATAGTCAAAGTAAACGGCCAACCATCCATTAAACAATAATAATAAGTTTGTCCAGCCCAGGTACCTATATATGGGGTCAGATTTCCATGTTTTTTTATTTCACAGTTGACACCCTCATATTCCTCAGGGCAGATACATTTCCCATTATCGCAAATTCCCCCGTTTTTGCAATCAACATCTTTACATTTGTTGCATGATTGCTGGGAGAGCATAATTCCGACTAATAATATTGTCGCCGTTAAAAATTTTATTGTTGAGTTTTTCATTTATTCTTTAATTTAGTTGTTTCCGTAACGCCAATAGATTCAGGAACAAAATTTAAGTCGGGTCTTCCGATAAGAACGCCCATACTGATTGTACATTTCAGATAATAGGTTTTACCAGGTTCCAGTTTCATCGGCATTTCGGTTCTGGCTTCAGTCGTTGCTGAAAAGGTTACTGTTCCCGGTTCCAATTCCGTTTCATGATATATTACCGGTTACCTGTTCAGTCGTATATTTATCGCTATCATTACCAAAAACATCTTTAGTATGGTTTTGATATTTTATCATAAATACTTCCGACTTATTGACAATAATGTCCGGTCCATCAAGGTCATCGAAAATTTTGTACCTAATTACATTGGGAGAAATCTCAATAACTTTTGCTTTAATTTCATCCATATTTTTAAATAATATGGTATCCTGAGCAAATATTATGTTGATAAGGAAGGTACTAAAAATCGTTAAAATTATTGTTTTCATAATGTTACGTTTTTAAATAATTCATTGTATTTATTTACTTTTACAGGTACAATTAGGACTAAACTAAAATCTATAGACCGCCCTTGCATATAAACCATTATATGAAGGTACAATTTGAAACCTCAATCCTATATCTTTATCATTAAAAATTTTATTATGGAGTTCGGTATTATATTTTTTGACATTATCAGCCGAAGAAATGGCGGAAATCACAGGGATGCCAAAGAAACATACCACTCCAAGATAATATGCCGGTTCATAGACTGTTTCGTATGAGGTATAACCTGAATAAGGGGAAGTAATCTTTTCGTCATGCTGGCCGGTACCTATTAAAATTAAACTGCCGATTTGTCCAATGCTGAGGAGTATGCCCCATCCGATATTTTTTTTAGAATAACAGTGACTGATTGTAGGTCCTGCAATTGGGATAAATGATAAAGCGATAGCGCTTCCGGATTTCTTACATTGCCGGTAATACATATTCAACTTAATTTCCGAACTGTCTATAGTTTCTTGTTTAGCAACAATTGTTTGCTTAAATGATTCTTTTGAGCCATTCTCATATTTTATCATGAAGATTTCGGCTTTTGAAATACTGACCGGAAGTCCTTCTAAATTATTGAAGGCTTTATATTTAATTGAGTCAATACCAACTTCCATAACCTTTGCTTTAACTTCGTCTCCGTTTTTCAGAACAATAATATCCTGTGCAAATACGGTGTTAAACAGGAATATCCATATAAAAATAGTTGCGTTTTTCATAAAAAATTTTTTTATAAAACTTTGCACTCTTTGCGTCTTTGCGAGATAAAACATTGAAATTCCGATACAATTAATTAAAACCTGTGCCGATAACCAAATGAAAACCCAAAAGGGAATGCTGTAACATGCTGAATAGTTTCACCATCGGGTGATAATTCATAAAATGATTTTTGTATTCTGTAGCCTCCGCCTGTTAATGGAATATGAAGAGCAAAATCAAATCCGTTTAACTTAGATTTTCCGGGCATCACAGCCGCTCCAAATGATAAGGTAAAACCATAAAAATTTTCTTTTATTTTTTCGCCGATAAACAATTCATCCATGTATTGGTAAAGAATACGGTTTTTTCCATAAGTTAATAAGATCTTGGGACGAAATGTTTTTGTCACAGGAGAAAGATATGATGCCACTCCTATATTATATCTGAATCCTCCTAAAAAATCAATTCCGAGTCCCCCTGAAATTTTTATCAGCTCAGTAATGCCTATTTCAAGGTTTGCCCCTATTCCTATTGTTGTACTGTAAGTATGACCCATTCCGAAACCAAAAGAATTTTTCTTTTTTATATTTAATGAATCCATGACAGGTCCGTTTTCCTTTTTCCCTTCCGGTTTTTCCGGTTCTCTAGAATCATTCTGCTTATTAAATATTGTTTTAGTGCCATCCTCATATTTAATAGAAAAAACGTCTGTTTTTAATATCGAATATAATGGACCGTCCAAATTATCATATTTTTTATATTTTACCATATTTTGCTGAACTTCTATTATTTTTGCTTTTATTGCATTGCCGTCTACTGTTAAAATAGTATCCTGGGCATCAAGCCCTGTGGTAAAAAATAGGTATAATGGCAATAATAATATAAAAATCAATTTTATGTTCGACATACTTTTTGTTATTTTTATTTTATACAGTGTATTTACATAAATCAATTTTCCTTAAAGGTTATATTTAAATTACTATCAAATCTAATTGTCCAATTGTGGTCACCTTCGCCTAAAATATTAAAATAACCTTCAATATCGGTAGTACTAGTATAACCCCAATAAGAGTAAATAATTTGCCCATTATACAGATGTCCGCCTTTTTCAACAAACCG
>JACQWN010000064.1 GCA_016209245.1 Bacteroidia bacterium | reverse complement strand
TATCACAGTTATCAGATAGCGAAACCGTAATAAGAAGAACCGTATGCGGGAAAACTGCTCGTACGGGTCTGTGGGGGAGCGGGGAGGCAACGAACCGCTCTACCCGGAAATTCGTCTGTAAGACAATTGAGCGTCATGTATATTAAAATGCGAAAATTTATCCCGTTTGCAATATAATGCAGGTTAAAAAATTTATGTATATTTGGTAAAATATTTTCTGAATGTTTAGAAATTTTATTAATATTCTTTTTATTTTAAGCCATTTAAATTTGTTTTCTCAATCATCGGCTCAAAAGCTCACACGGGAGCAATATATTGAAACTTATAAGAAAATTGCTATAAAGGAGCAGAAAAGAACAGGTATTCCTGCAAGTATTACACTTGCACAGGGTATTCTGGAATCAGATAATGGCAACAGCATTCTTGCCACAGAGGCGAATAATCATTTCGGTATCAAATGTCATTCCGGCTGGACAGGAGATTCTTTAATCCGCGATGATGATTATAAGAATGAATGCTTCCGAAAATATTCTTCTGCTTCAGAATCATACAAAGATCATTCTGATTTTCTTATGACGCGTCAGAGAACGGACTTGCTCAATATGATGCTCAAGGTGTCTTATTGACAAAAGATGGAACAAAGGAACGACACAAAAAACGAAAAAAAGAAAAACGGTTCGTTGATGTTGATAATTATATGATAAATATACAAGGGAGAAAAATCATGGAAAGAAACAGGATTAGATACACTTTAACAAAGCAGGGAGATACCTTTGCAGGTTTGGCAGCAGAATTCGCTCTGATGGAATGGCAAATATTAAAATATAATGAGCTTACAAAAGATTCTATTCTGAAGGAAGGACAAATTATCTATATCCAGCCTAAGCGTTCAAAAGCTGAACATGGTAAAGATTTTCATATTATTGCAAAAGGAGAAACAATGTATAAAATATCTCAGGAATATGGAATCAAATTAAAAAAGCTCCTGGCAAAAAACAATATGAAGCAAGGAGATGAACCACAAGGGGGAACAAAATTATTTCTCAGAAAACGGAAATCTGTAACGGAATAATTTTATATCCAAAATTTTTTGTAACTATTTAGTGTCTGTCTATAAAATAAAACCACAAAAAAAGAATAGCCACGAATTGCACGAATTTACACGAAAAAATTAGTTTTAATTCGTGAAATTCGTGGCAAATTTGGACATTAAGGACAAACACTAGTTAATTTTTTGTGAGTGAAATAATATTTTTTAATTTTGTATCATTATTTTATTAAAATACCATGTACTTAGCCCCATTAAACTACGACAGATATTTCAAAAAAGTTTTTCGCGATACAAGCATTGCCAAACGTTTCCTTGAAGATTTTTTTGATGTTACAATTCAGGAGATTGAAGCTCTGCCGACACATCATAAAATTACCGATAGCGCTACGGCTGTTGAATTTGATTTCAGGTGCAAAATTAAAGGATCTTTTATAATCATTGATATGCAGCAATGGTACAAAACCGATATCGTGAAAAGATTTTATATGTACCATTCCATGAACACCGTACTTCAATTGGAAAAAATACCTGATAAAACCATTGACCTTGACAAAAAGCGTAAACGCGACATAAAGGATTATGACAAGCTTGTTCCTGTTATTACACTAATCTGGATGGTTGACGACACTTTGGGTTTTACTGATGATTTTGTGAGCTACACCGTGGCACCTGAAGTAACAATTGAATTTATCCGCAACAAAAATCTATGGCGAAGCGAGAACATTCTCGAAATCCTCAAGGAACGAGAAAAATGTCTGAAGATATTGGACAACAAAACAAAAAAGCTCAACTATCTGCAACAAAACAGGCTAATTTATACATTTCAGAAGAATATTGTAAAAAATAAAAAATACAGCAAATATTTGCCATGGTTTCAGTTAGCAGAAAAAACATTAGATAAGCTTAATAGAAAAACATGGTTTGATGCTTATTTAAAAGACGACATTTTTGCAGAAATAATAAGACGGATCAGTAAAGATAATTTGAAAGAAAAAGACTATACCTACATACAAGATTATAACTTGTTTTGGGAACAGGTGAAGCGATTTGAAGAGGCTTTGATAGACGAGGGAAGAGAAGAAGGACAACGCATTCAGGAAGAAAAGCAACATCAGGAAAAGATTGAAATTGCCAGCAAATGTAAAATGAAAGGAATGACTTTTAGCGTCATTACCGATTTAACGGGTTTATCTAAGGAAGAAATAGAAAATCTTTGAAAGTATTAGCGGGGTTCTTCAATTCTGCAATTAACAATTCCTTTGAATCCATTAAGAAATTCGTTAATTTTCATCCGTTTTTTCCCTTCCATTTGAAGTGAAAGGATTTGAAGATATCCGCCATGAACGGCGATATGTAAATATGTTTTATTATCGCTGAGTATTGTACCTGCTGGAAAATTATGCACATCTTCCTTTTTCCTGGTTTCAAAAATTTTTAGCAAGGTTGGGTTTTTGTCCTGCATATTAAGTTTTGTCCAAGCTGCAGGAGTGGGCGATAAACCTCTGATAAAATTATGAAGTTCGGATAAGGATTTATTCCACTCTATTTTGCAGTTCTCAGTGAATATTTTTGGAGCCAGCTTCAATTCTTCATTATCGTGAATTAAATTTCGCTGGTCAATTAAGGTCATTTGTCCGCTTTCAATAGCATCAACAGTGTTCAACACCATTTCTGCACCAATATTCATTAGTTTATCATGAAGCTCCTCTGCAGTTTCATTTTCTCCGATATGAACTTTTTTTCGTAAAATAATTTTTCCTGTATCAATTTTTTCATCAATAAAAAATGTAGTAAGCCCGGTTTCCGTTTCTCCTCTGATTATTGCCCAATTAATTGGTGCAGCACCGCGATATTGAGGCAATAACGATGCATGGAGATTGAATGTTCCATATTTTGGTAATTTCCAGACTTGCTCGGGTAAGAACCGGAATGCAACAATAATCTGCAGGTCGGGATTCAGCGATTTAAGCTCAGCGATAAAAGCGGGATCGCTAAGCTTCTGAGGCTGCATAATATAAAGCTCTTTTTCGATGGAATAGCTTTTAACAGGTGAATATTGAATATGTTGTCCGCGTCCTGCCGGCTTATCAGGCGCCGTTACTACACCGACAATTTTATAATTATTCTCGACAAGCGCTTTCAGCGATGCTACAGCGAAAGCAGGTGTGCCCATAAAGACTAATTGCAATTTTTTATCTGCCATAAATCGTAATAAACATATTTAGATGTTTACAGAATGTAGAGACATTGTATGCAACCTCTACATTCCACAACAATATAATATCTTAAAAATCAACCCCAGCGGCTTGTTCTGCACCTTGTTCCGCTTTAAAGTATCCTTTCGGGTCAAACCCGAATAATGCTGCGAACAGATTATTAGGAAACTTACGAATGAAAATATTATATTTTCGTGCAGCTTCATTATATGCATTTCTTTGTATTAGAATTGTGTTTTCAATCTGTTCGAGCTGAGATTGAAGTTGCAGGAAGCCCTGATTTGCCTTAAGGTCGGGATATTGTTCGACTATTGCCAGAAGCCTTGAAAAAGCGGACGTTAATCCTCCCTGCGCTTTGTCATAAGCGTTAAGCGATTTTTCATCAAGCTGTTCAGCGCCTATTTTCAGGGTGTTTATCTGTGCCCGGGCTTCGGTAACATCAGTTAATGTGCGGTACTCATGCGTAGCATATCCTTTTACAGTTTCAACAAGATTATCAATCAGATCGGCTCTGCGCTGATAAGTGTTTTCAACCTGCGCCCACTGAGCCGATACACTCTCTTCCCTCGATACCATGCGGTTATAACTAAACCATGCCCACAGAACTATTATAATCAAAAATAGCCCGATAGGAATGCCGATTAATACGGTTGCCAAGCAGCCGGTGCCTTTAATTTTTTCTGATGAATTCATAGTTGTAATTTTTTGCCAAGATATTACAAATTTTCATATAATTCTTATTGAAAAACCACCTTTGTTGAAAAATTTCCATTGCCATTTGCAATTTTTACAAGGTAAAGCCCGGGTGGATAGCCCGAAATATCAATATCTTTTATTTTCTTTGATTTATTTTGAAGCGTTGTTTTATAGAGCGACTGTCCTTTTATATTTATTATTTCAAGCGAGCTTTCGTAAACCAACGGTTCGTATTCAATATACAGCTTATTATGTGCAGGATTTGGAAATACTTCTATTCGCTGTGTTACTAAATTATCAATACCTGCACTGCCTGTTTCAACTCTAATATCGAAATTCGTTTCGGGATTAGATGATGATGATACTGTTATATAATAATATGTCCATAAATTCAATCCTATGCACCAGAGCGACGGGTTTGCTTCCGGCGATTCAATATATCCTATACATTCCGCATCGGGATCGTCAGGGCAGCGTTTAGTAACAAACAAACCAACATCAGGTGTGGTATTGCTTAAAATAATATTGATACATTGATTGCTTATCGGGAGGTATCGGAAGATATAATCATTCCGGTTCATAAAATCGCTTTGACAGGCATCGGTAGAATCAAAATCGTTGACATGGCCGGCAGTTGTAAGGGCTGTGTCCACAAAAGGTAAGGAAACAATGACATGCGGATTGGAACAATTTGAACCGACAGGCGGCTCATGTTCGATGTTTATAGCCAATGTGTCGTTTTGGGGATTCTCATCATCAGGCAATAATGTAAAAACTTTAATATTATAAGTTTTACCCGCTTCCGATAAATCTGCTTTTGTTTCAAAAGTATAACCGGCAGAATCCAATGATGAAATTGTTCCGCTTATAGTTTCAACTACCGGTTGAGCTCCGTCAATTGAATATGCAACTGTTAAATCTTCGACAGAATTCAGTCCAAAATTAGTAATGGTGACTGTCACCGCTTCATTATTTGTCAATAGTGGCGCTGATACAGGTGATGTAATTTCAATTACTCCAACGTCATTATCAAAAATCTGCCTGATATCTATATTAAAAGATGTATAGGAATTTTGTCCCAACAGGTCATTTGTTGATACAATTATATAATATGTTATACCGCCCTCAAGTGCGACTGCGTCAATCACAGGGTTTCCTTCAAGCGCTTCCGCCGATGCTATGCAAGTTGCAGTGGTATCGTCGGGGCATTTTTCTGTTACAAATACCCCGACATTACCATAATAAATCTGAAGCAATGTATTAAAAACTCCCTGTGCATCGGATAAAGTAACCATTACATCCATATTCACGGAAGGAGTAAATTCAAAAACAAAATCGTTTCCGCTCATATACAAACTGTTGCAAGCATCGGTCATACCATATTCATTTCCCATTTCTTGGGTAGATAAGCCGGATGCATAAAACGGGAGCGATTCAATTAAATAAGGAACACTACAATTATATCCTTCCGGTTTGATTTTATGAGTTACCTCTGTATAAACGATATCATTATCGGGCTCCATATCGTTTTCAAGCAACGTATATGCAGAAAAATAATATGTTTCACCAGGTATTGATAAATCTGCAGTATTTTGAAAAGTATGAGTTATTGTTTGCCCAGGAAATAATGAATCGGTAATTATTTCAGTTTGCGGCAATTCTCCCTGTAAACTGTATTCCACCGGGAAATTGCATAAAATTTCGGCGCCATAATTCATTATCGAAATGGTAACGGATTCAAAGCTTGTAAGGTCATACCCTGTGACCGGAGAAATAAATTCTACTACTCCTGCATCCAGCGGAAGAGCTTCCCTGATTTCAATATCAAATTCGGTTGAGGAATTCTGACCAAAAAGATCGTTTGTCGAGACAACAATGTAATATGTAACACCACCTGTAAGCGCTATAGCATCCAATCTTGGATTACCTTCCTGTGCTTCCTGGCTAGCGATACAAATTGCATCCGGTTCATCAGGACAACCTTGTGTGACAAAAAGACCTACCATTCCAAGATAATTCATGGTAAGCAAACTAAATGTTCCTTGTGCATTGCTAAGAATAATGGTTATAAACATATCTTGAGCAGGTATAAATTCAAAAACATAATCGTTTCCGGTCATGTTCAGACTGTTGCAGGCATCAAGAAGCCCGTAGTCATTGCCATAACCGTCGGTTGTCATATTTTCCCGGATATAGGGTAATTCTTCGACTACTTCTGCTGTTGCACATATTGCTCCGACAGGAGGAATTGTATTGGTTACTTCAGTGGTGAATAAATCGTTGAAATTATTGCCGTCACCTGTAATAATGGTATAAGCAGTAATTGTATATGTACCTGGTGCTGACAAATCGGCAGTGGAAGTGAAGCTATAGGTTACACTTGCTGCAGGTTCAATAGTATCCCAATATGTTTCAATGACAGGTTGGCCATTATTGATTTTAAAGGCAATATCAAAACCAGATAATGGTTCGGTTCCAAAGTTCTCAATAGTAACATCAACCTGTTCCTGATCAGAAAGAAAATTTCCGGATACCGGTGATGAAATATCGCTTACACCGCCATCATAAGGTTGTATTTCGATTATTTCCATGTCGAAGGCGGTAATGGGATTCATGTCACTATAGTTATTTGTAGAAATAATTATATAGTAAGTAAAATCAGCCAGAACAAGAATATTATCAAGTGATGGATTACCCATAAGCGCTTCATCATAAGCTGTACATTCACCAAGCATAGTATCATCGGGGCATGCAAAAGTTACGAAGAGACCAACATTATATAAGTGATAGGGGGGATAAGGAATTTCCGTACCAATAGCATTGTTTGTCGTTATCCTGATAATCTGGTCATAAGGTGGAATATACGAAAATACGAAATCTTCGCCGGTCATATATTGACTGTTACACACATCGAGTTCA
>JACQWN010000063.1 GCA_016209245.1 Bacteroidia bacterium | reverse complement strand
TTCGGCAAATACCCTCGTAAAACAACTCTGTCAAAACTCGTATAGAAAAATCGAATATGGTCTTTTAATGAATCGGTGAAGTTATGTGACATCTTTTTTTAACTTCTAAGTTAAATATTCGCACTGAATTCCAGAAATTTACCTTCAGGTCGGTATTATTTCGACTTTGCTCAATAACCATTGCAAACCTGTTAAGTTTCAGTATAAATAGATGAAATGACTATTTTCACATTAATAATCTAATATGACAAAACGAGAATTATGAGTAAAGTAAATCCTAAAATAGACATTGTTTTTAAAAAATTATTTGGAAGCGATGGCAATATAAGACTATTAAAATCGTTGGTAAATTCAATTTTGCCTGAAACAGAACAAGTAACAGAGCTTGTCCTGAAAAATCCATACAATCCTGCTGATTATGTAAGCGGTAAATTATCATACCTTGATATTAAGGCTACGGATAATTCCGGCGGATGGTATGATGTTGAAATTCAGATAGCCCCACAAGACTTTTTTGGAATGAGAGTAATGTATTACTGGGCTAAGCTGTTTTCAGCGCAATTACAAAGCGGACAAACATACACCGAGTTGCGTAAAACCATAGTAATAAGCATATTGAATTTTGATTATTTTGAGGACGAAAAAGACAATAAACGCTACCACAGAAATTTGGGAATTTGCGATTTGCTCAATAAAGAAAATTATCCGCAGTTTGACGGATTATCATTACATTTCATAGAATTAAAAAAATTTAATAAGGATTTACAATATATCACTACAACATTAGACCGATGGATTACTTTTCTTAACAAAGCCGACCAATATTCCAAAGATAACTTACCAAAAGAATTAGCACAGGATGACGATATAAAAACTGCAATTAAAGAGGTAGAAATAATGTATTTTAACGAACAGGAGAGAGAATATTACGAATCACAAGAAAAATTATTGAGAGACCACTTGGGAATTCTAAAAACAATTGAAAGAAAACGTGAAAAAGAAATAGCGAAAGGATTAAAATCCGATGGTATTTCAAACGATATAATAGCCCAAAATACAGGCTTATCCAAAAAAGAAATTGATGAATTATAAAATATACATGGACAGGGCTTGTAGCTCCGCGTAAATCAACCAAATCCGCGTTTACTCCGTTGGATATATCATTGTTTTTTTACAACCCTTGTTTAACAAGATTATCCAACGGGGTAAATCCACGTTCTATTGAAAAATCTCCTAATTATAAAAATTTTCTATAAATACCCTTTAATTATAAAAAAAGTGTATTTTTGGGGCTGTTTTTTAAGATTTATTACAAACGATTTGGAGGAAATAGAATGAATATCAGTGATTTGGAACCAAAACAGCTTTGGACGAACTTTGAGAAAATCTGCACAATCCCCCATCCCTCAAAAAAGGAAGATAGGCTTATTCAATATGTAAAGGCTTTTGGCGAGGAATTGGGATTAAAGACAATAGCAGATGAAACTGGAAATGTTATTATTCAGAAACCCGCTACGCCGGGTATGGAAAATCGGATGGGTGTCGTGCTTCAGGGACATCTCGACATGGTTCCGCAAAAAAACACCGATACAACGCACGATTTTGAAAAAGATGCTATTCAGGCATATATTGACGGGGAATGGATTATGGCTAAAGGCACTACACTTGGGGCTGATAACGGAATAGGCGTAGCCGCCGCTTTGTCAATATTACAATCAAAAGATATACCCCATGGCCCCCTTGAAGCCCTTTTCACCATTGATGAAGAAACTGGTATGACCGGTGCATTTGGTTTGAAACCTGGGATATTAAAAGGCGACATACTCCTGAATATGGATTCGGAAGACGAAGGTGAGCTTTTTATCGGTTGTGCCGGTGGCATGGATGCTAATATTTCAATGACTTATAGGGATGAAAAAGTACACGAAGGATTTATTTCATATCATCTTAAATTGACAGGATTAAAGGGTGGACATTCAGGATTAGATATACATCTTGGAAAAGGAAATGCCAATAAATTGCTATTCCGCTTTCTGAAAAATGCTTCAGAAAGTCAAGGAATAAGAATTGCTACGGTTTCAGGTGGAAATTTGAGGAATGCAATACCGCGTGAAGCATTCGCTACCATTATCGTCCCTTCCGAAAAACAGAACGATTTTCTCGCAAATGTAAAGAGTCATAAAGAAATTTATAAAAACGAATTATCGGTAGTTGAACCGGAGCTGAATTTTGAAGCAGCACCGACGGATACACCTGTTTCAATAATGGATACACATTCACAGGAATTATTGATTAAAGTGATTTATGGTTGTCCGAACGGAGTTCTGCGCATGAGCGATACCATGCCCGGGATTGTAGAGACTTCAAATAATCTTGCAATTGTCAAAATAGAGAAAGGTACAATTACTGTGAACTGTCTGATGCGCAGCTCGGTTGATTCTGCAAAATGGGACTTAGCATACATGATTCAAAGCATTTTCGAGCTTGCAAGTGCAAAAGTCAGCTTTGAAGGCGAATATCCAGGATGGAAACCAAATATCAATTCTCCAATTCTCAATTTGATGAAGGATGTTTATAAGAAAAAATTTAATAAAATACCTGAAGTTAAAGTAATACACGCCGGTCTTGAATGTGGAATTCTTGGAGCCATATATCCGCATTGGGATATGGTTTCTTTTGGTCCGACAATCAGAGCGCCTCATTCCCCCGGCGAAAAGGTCAATATTAAAAGCGTAAATAAATTCTGGGAATTTTTAACTGAAACCTTGATAAATATTCCTAACATAGACAAGCCACAACCAAAAATTTAAAATATATGCCACTAAAACACCAAAGGTTTAGTGTTTTTGTGCTTTTGTGGCAAAAAATAAATATTCTGCCAAAAAATGTCAGAATTTAAAATGTTAGACACTAAAAACAGTTGTACATGAAATCAATAAATTGTTTCATTTTAAACTTTAAACTTTTAATAAATGATGGTTATGGTAGAGATGATTAGACAAAATATCAGGGAGAAAAAGAGTGCAAGGTGGCTGACATTGGCTATTGTTTCATTTGCAATGCTGACGGCTTATTTATTTATGGAGATAATATCCCCTTTGAAAACCATGGTTCAGAACGCATATGGCTGGGATAGTTTTTCGTGGGGTGTGGTGACAGGTGCACAAGAGTATCTTAACGTTTTTGCATTCATGCTTATAATCAGCGGTATTGTTCTTGACAAGCTAGGTATTCGATTTACTGCGATCAGTGCCGGAATAGTGATGGTATCAGGTGCTTGTATTAAATATTACGCTTTCATAGGAAATTTCGATGCAACATCCGAAATTTTCGGCATACGTACACAAGTTTTTATTGCCGCTGCCGGATATGCTGTTTTTTGTGTCGGCGCCGAAGCGGCAGGTATAACAGTCTCAAAAGTAATTGTCAAATGGTTTAAAGGAAGAGAAATGGCCTTGGCAATGGGACTTGAGATGGCAAGCGCCCGTTTAGGTTCTTTTGCAGCACTTGCATTTTCTCCAATGATCGCTGATAAAATATCAATTAGTACACCGATCTTATTGAGCTTACTTGGTTTATTAATCGGACTTATTCTGTTTATTGTCTATTCATTGATGGACGTTAAGCTTGACAGGCAGCTTAAATTAGAAGCATCAACGGAAGAACAATTCCGGGTAAGTGATATTAAGTATATTCTGTCAAACCGGGGTTTTTGGTATATCGCCATTCTTTGTGTCCTTTTCTATTCCGCAGTTTTTCGATTTTATAAATACGGACCTGACATGTTCGTTAATAAATTCGGAATTGATGATGAAAAAGCCCGCTGGATACCAAGCTTGCTGCCATTCGGCACTTTATTTCTGACGCCTTTATTTGGAAGCATTTACGATAAAAGGGGCAAAGGAGCGACGATAATGATTCTTGGCGCATTTCTGCTTATTTTGGTTCATATTATATTATGGATTCCTTCATTGACAAGTGTTGCCGTAGCAATAATCGCCGTGGTTGTTTTAGGAATAGCTTTTTCATTAGTTCCTTCTGCAATGTGGCCTTCCGTTCCAAAAATTATTCCTGAACAACGGCTCGGTTCCGCTTATGCTTTGATTTTTTATATTCAAAATATCGGCCTTTCCGGTATTCCATTACTTCTGGGCTATGTTCTCGACAAGACAAATCCCGGAATCGCTGCAAAAATTGATAATATGAGAGAAACATTAATTGCACAGGGCTTTGAAACCCACCAGATTCAGGAGCAAATCCAAATAATGCGCGAAAATGGAGATATTCCTCAATTTGATTATTCCTCTACATGGCTGATATTTATTTCTTGCACCATATTTGCACTTGTATTTGCTTTTCTGCTTAAAGCAGAAGATAAACGCAAAAGCTATGGTCTTGAATTGCCGAATATTCAGAAATGATAAGGCAAACATTAAGAGATAATAAATGGACCAGATGGTTCGTACTTTTTCTGGTCTCCTTTTTAATGGCTACCGGCTATTTTTTTGCTGATATACTTTCTCCTCTTGAAGATTTGCTGATTAAAACACGGCTCTGGGATGGGGAACAGTTTGGTTTTTTTGCAGGTCAATATTCTTTCCTTAATATAATCGGTTTCCTCGTCATTGGCGGAATTATTCTCGATAAATCAGGTATCCGTTTTACCGGAAATACTTTTATTATTTTAATGATTCTGGGAAGTATCATTAATGCTTATGGTGTTTCTGATTATTTTAATAACGACGGTTTCGGATATGATTTTTTTAATTCTTTCTGGACCGATATGCAGCCCTCGGTTAAGCTCGCTTCGGTTGGTTATGCACTGTTTGGACTAGGGG
>JACQWN010000664.1 GCA_016209245.1 Bacteroidia bacterium | reverse complement strand
AGCGCGCGGTATTCGTTTGCCTGTGGAAGTGATGTAATTATTCCTTGTATTTATAAATTCACAACTCCTTCATCTGATCAGAATTATATAAGAACAATTGTTACAAGGTTACCTCTTTTATCAATAAGCAATAGTTACAACCATATAGGAACTATTAATGAATATATAAATTATTATGATGGATTAGGAAGAGAATCACAACTTGTCAGTGTAAAAGCAAGCCCGGATGGACAGGATATTATTGTGCCAATGGTATATGATGCTATTGGACGGCAACAAACTGAATATCTCCCATATACAGCATGTTCATCAGGTCTCTGTAATATCAATGCTGTAGCTGACCAATCTAATTATTATATCAATCCTCCCAATACAATTCCAACGACCAACTACCCAATTACGGAAAAAATATTCGATAACTCTCCGTTAAACAGGATAATGAAACAAAGCGCACCCGGCGAAACATGGCGATTGGGTAACGGTCATACTATGCAAATTCAAAATAATTTCAATAGTTCAAATGAAGTAAGATATTGGTATGTTGACCAAGGAACGGGAAATTGTATGAATAATGGATTCTATTCTCAAAATCAACTATATAAAACGACAACTATAGATGAAAATGGTTATGTCTTCAGTGAATATACCGATAAATCCGGTAAACTAATATTAAAAAATTATTATGATGCTTCAAATAGTCCGATCAGTAGATATTTTGTTTATGACGAATTTGAACAGATTAGCTATATTATCCCGCCTCAAGCAATAAAGGAAATGACAGATATTAATGATTTTACTATGACTACCAACCCTGATTTTATATACAAATGGTTATTTATTTTTAAATATGATATAAGAAAGAGGTTGGTGGAAAAAAAAGTTCCGGGTAATGAATCTGTTTTGTATATTTATGATAAGCTCGACAGATTAGTTTTTGAGCAGGATGGAAATATGAGAGAAAATGATCAATGGAAATTTTATAAATACGATTGTTTCGGCAGGTTAATAATGACAGGTCTGAATGGATATTACTATCAATTGACAAGACAAGCGATTCAGAGTACTTATGTTGATGTTTGGCCCAATTTATACGAAAGCAGAACAAATCAGAACTATTCTGTTCAACATGGTTATACAAATGTTGCATTTCCTGATATCACACAAGGATATAATGAAATTCATACAGTTAATTATTATGATGATTATGATTTTGATTGTAATGGCAACCCTGATTATTCTTATGCTGCCGATAGCGAGTTTCCTGAAAATACACCGTCTTATTATGTAAAAAATAAAGTTACAGGCACAAAAACCAGGTTATTAGGACAAAATCTATGGGTAATTTCAGTTAATTTCTACGATAAATACGATAATATTATCCAGGTTTATTCGACAAATCACTTGAACGGAACCGATAGAATTACCAATAAATATAGCTTTACGCACGAATTGCTGAAATCAAAATCGGTACATACGGTTCCAGGAAAAGGTAATATTACTATTAAAAAACGATTCGTATTCGACCATATTGGAAGGCTTGTAAATACATATCAACAGAATAATGATGATGCTGAAATTCTGTTATCTGAAAATAAATACAACCAAATAGGACAAAAGGTGGAAGAGAACCTTCATAAAGCAGAGACCGGTACGACATTCTTACAATCGGTTGATTACAGGTATAATATTCGCGGCTGGCTTACAAATATTAACAACAGAGATTTAATAGTAAATAGCCAGAACGATGATTCGAACGATTTATTCGGTATGGATATATTCTATGAACAAGGCAACAATGCTTTGAATTCATTACCGCAATATAATGGAAATATCGCTTCCATTTATTGGAAATCTACGCATAATTCCAATACACATGCGTATGGATTTACTTATGATAAACTTAACCGGATAAATAGTGCTAAATACGGCTACTATCTGTATGGCAGCGGTTGGACGGGTAATGCAAACAGATATAATGAACAAAATATTATATATGACGATAATGGAAATATTCTTACATTGGTAAGAAATGGGGCTATCGGGATAAATACTTATGGTATTATGGACGATTTGACTTATTATTATAAAGGGAATCAGTTGATAGGCGCTAATGATGCTGTTAATGACCTGGCTGGTGTGACAAATTTCAATGATAATGGAAATAATAGCATCCCTGATATTGCTGATGAATCAACTTATGAATATCTTTACGATTTTAATGGAAATATGATAGAGGACAAAAATAAGGGAATACAAAGTATTACATATAATATATTGAACCTGCCTGAAATTATTGATTTTGGAAGTAATAATAAAATTACCTATACTTACGATGCTAATAGAAAAAAACTTCAGAAGAAAGTGTATAATCCCGGTCTGATATATACAAAGGACTATATAGACAATTTTGTTTATCACAATAATACAATAGAATATATTCTTACCGATAAAGGACGTTCTTTGCCTGAAACCGACGGCATATTTACTTATGAATACTTTCTTATGGACCACCTGGGCAGCGTCAGAGTAAGCTTTAAAGATATAGATCATAATGGCATAGCCGAAGAATGCCAGGAAAATCATTATTATCCTTTTGGTACATCCCTCGGAGGCATGAACTGGGTTAGTAGCTACAGCAGTTCGACAAACAAATATCTTTTTCAGGGGCAGGATCTCCAGGATGATTTGAATTTAGGCTTATATCAATTCAAATGGAGATTTTATGATGCGGTTTTAGGGAGATTTGTAAATCCTGACCCTATGGCAAATCTACGGGTAGAATGGACGTCATACAATGCAATGTGGTGTAATCCTATTTTAAATGTTGATCCAGATGGAAGATGGGCAGATAAGTTTGAATATGCTTTAAATAAAGAAAGCGGAGAATATGAATTAAAAAACAGAGTAGTTGAAGAAGGCCCACATTATGCTGTTGTTGTTGATCAGTCAGGTAAACAAACATCTGATAGGTTTTATTTCAAGGATCAGGAAATTGTAGAGCAGGATTATCAATCTGGTGCTATGAGTAAATTTAATTTTGATTACAAGAGTTTAGATTACAGTCCGGCACTTGAAAACATAATGGAAAAGTCCGGCGTTAACAAACCTGATAATGGCTTTTTCTATGCTTATAAAGAAAGTCCACAGAAAGGTAAAATGGATTATGCAACTAAATATTTGAAAGATAAGACTGTGTATGCAAGGGGTATGTATGTTTACAATAAAGGATATTTTGGAAACTATCTTTGGGGCCAAGGTATGCACCGACTTGGTATTGGGCTTGAAATATCAATGTTTGGAGCCCAAGGTAATAACTGGAAAGATTGGATTTGGGAAGGGTTGGGCATAAAGTCATCAGAAGGTAAATCTAACTATGGAGGTGTTGAATTTTGGGATAGTGATGCTGACCAGGGAGCTATAATGTGGGGTTGGTATAATTGGTAAGGATATGTTTAGATTTTTATCACTTTTAATAATCCTGGTTTCATGTATTGAAACTAAGATTGACTATAGCTCGATTGCAAAAGAAAAAGGGAATGACCTTATAACGTCTTTTCAGAATTATCTTATATATTACTATTCTGGTGATATTACCATTGAATATTACTGTGACCGGAAATTAATTGAGGTGAATGATTTAGAACGCAGATGTAAGGATTTATTGATTATCAAGGAAGATGTGGCTATGGTGTTTGTTGATTTTAAAACAGAAAAGGATAGCTTAATAATAAAATCTATAAACGACCATACTTTTAATGATTATAAAAATCGATATTTGAAAGATCCTTTTCTGGAAAACTTCAGCCCGGATAGCTTATCAATATTGCTGAATAAATTTTATAAATATAAATTTTTGAGAGTAGAAGGAGAAAGCTATAGAAGCGAAGAATATATCAGTTTTAAGTTTGAAAGCGATAACAAATATTATAATACCTTGATGTATGTTAAGGATAAACAAAAGGTAAAGCCTAATGAAGTTTGGTCTAAGTTTTTATCATCTGATAAAGTAAAAAACATTACAGATAATTGGTATTACTTTAATTTTAAGGATTTACATGATTTTAATTATCGTTAATTTTAGTAGAGGTCCCGTTCGCTCGGATTTGTAACTTAGCGAGTGGATAGCAGATATAATTTTTAGCGGCTTTTTATACTATAACAAATTCATTACGTAAAGAAAAAAAACTAATAAATGAAAACAATTTTAATTCAGGCAATATTGGCGCTATATACTGTAAACATTTTT
>JACQWN010000062.1 GCA_016209245.1 Bacteroidia bacterium | reverse complement strand
AAATTCTTTAGCAATTACTCCTTGTTTTTCAATTAATAATTGAGCGTTTTCTTTATCCGATAAAGCGAACTGTGATGTAAAATAAAATGTACTGCCTTTGTTGCAGACACTGTCCACCCAAATTTTCCCATGCATTTTTTCAACAAGCATTCTCGAAATGGATAAGCCAAGACCTGTTCCGCCATATTTTCTTGTAGTGCTTTCCTCTGCCTGTACAAATGCATCAAATATCCTGCTTATTCTATTTCTCGGTATTCCAATACCTGTGTCTTTTACCGAAAATAAAAGTATTATATTATTATTTTTATATCTTCTGCGAGCATCATTTTTCTCATGGTAAACTTCGACATTAATTTTACACCCTCCTTTTTCGGTGAATTTTATTGCATTTCCAAGTAAATTGAAAAGAATTTGTCGAACTCTGAAAGGATCGCCGATTAATAATTCGGGAACATCAGAATCAATGGCATATGTGAGCTTCAGAGTTTTTTCATAAACTATTGAACGGTAAAGATCAACGGCTTGTTTAATAATTTCATGAATTTTAAAAGGAACGGATTCCAACTGAAGCATATTTGCTTCAATTTTCGTCAGATCAAGAATATCGTTAATTATGCTTAACAAATGATGAGCAGATTGATTTACCATGTTCAGATTTTCTTCCTGTTCAGATGTCAGCTTTGTCTTAAGTGTAAGCTCAGTCATACCAATGATTCCGCTCATAGGTGTTCTAATTTCATGACTCATATTTGCAAGGAAACGGCTTTTGGCGTTATTCGCCCGTTCCGCTTCTTCTTTTGCCTGTTTTAACTGCTTTTCTATTTCTTTCCGTTCTGTTATATCCACCATTACTGTTAACAAACATCTTTCATTCTGAATATAAATCATCTCTACCGAAAACAAACAAATCAGCTCTTTACCGCTTTTAGTACTAATAGCAGATTCATAATTCATTATTTTTTCTTCGGTCAGCTTTTTATGTGAAAGAAATCTCTTTCTCCTGTCAGTTATAAAAAGGTGTAAATCTTCGGCTGTTTTATTCAAAACTTCATTTTTGGAATACTCCAGTTTTTCCAAAAACGCATCATTTACATCAATAAATTTACCGTCTTTGACACAGGATATTGACATTAATGCAGAATTCGACTGAAATGCCTTATGAAATTTTTCTTCAGATATTCGCAGAGTTTCCTGTGCTTTCAATTGTTTTGAAATATCGCGGCTGACAGCGAATAAAGCATTTTGTCCGAACCATAAACCCATTACAGTGCTCGATTCAGCGGCTATGATTTTATCATGCTTTGCTACAAAAGGGAATGAATAGGAAGATATTTCACCAGATAAAATTTTAGGAAAAAGTATCTCTATCTGTTCTTTAAATTCCTCGGGATGCAATCCTCTGATATTAATACCAAGTATCTCATCTTCAGTGTATCCCAAACGGTTAAGGACAGATTGGTTAACATGGATAATATATCCTCTTTTATCAAGTACAAAAATAAAATCTTCAACTGTATTAAATAAGGAACGGAAATTTTCTTCGGTTTCAATAATAGTGGAAGTAATGGAAGTAAATCTCGCCTTACTTTCATTAAGCTCCTTTTTAAGAAATTCTATTTCTTTTTTGAGTGATGAAATTTGTTCTATATTGTTAGTATACATATTTATTTAGTTCATATTTAAGAGAAATTTGCGGTGATGTAGTGATGAACGGCCGTTCATCACTACATCACCGCAAATTTCTCTCAACAAAAATAACTACTAATTTCCAAGCGTAGCCACCATAACCGCTTTAATAGTATGTACTCTGTTTTCAGCTTCATCAAATACAATAGATGCTTCCGACTCAAAAACATCCTCGGTTACTTCCATTCCTTCTAATCCGAATTTTTGGAAAATTTGTTCACCGATGGTTGTCTCTCTGTTATGAAAAGCGGGTAAGCAATGGAGAAATTTCGTATTTGGATTACCTGTAATTTTCATTGTTTCAACATTTACCTGATATGGTTTCAATAAGTTAATTCTTTCTGCCCAATATTCTTCCGGTTCACCCATTGATACCCATACATCGGTATATAAAAAATCGCAATCTTTTACCGCTTCTTTTTTATCTTGAGTAAGAGTAATCTTTGCACCGGTTTGTTTTGCAATTTCGAGCGCAGTTTTAATCAGATTTACTGCGGGGAAATTTTTTTCGGGAGCTGCCGCCCTGTAATCCATACCCATTTTGGCAGCACCGATAAGCAGTGAATTGGCAACATTATTACGTGCATCTCCTAAAAAACAAAATCTGACTTGATTTAACGGCTTATCGGTATGTTCGAGCATTGTCATAAAATCAGCCAAAACTTGAGTCGGGTGGAATTCATTAGTCAAGCCATTCCATACAGGCACACCTGAATATTTAGCCAGAGTTTCGACAATATCCTGTCCATACCCGCGATATTCTATCGCATCGTACATTCTGCCAAGTACCCTGGCCGTATTTTTCATTGATTCCTTTTTCCCCATCTGCGATCCGGATGGACCTATATATGTTACATGGGCGCCCTGAGCATAAGCTGCTACTTCAAAAGCACAACGCGTGCGTGTTGAATCTTTTTCAAATAACAGCGCAATGTTTTTACCTTTCAACTTTTGCTCTTCGGTTCCTGAATATTTTGCTTTCTTTAAATCAATTGCCAGATCAAGCAAAAATTTAATCTCGGCCGGGGTAAAATCGAGAAGCTTAAGAAAACTTCTATTTCTCAAATTTAATGACATAATTTTACAATTAGTATGTAACTATTTAGATAGGGGCATATTATCCCACCGAAGTACGAAAAATGTACGAACTTACGAATTACGAAATAGCCAGCGAATTCGTAATTCGTAATTCGTCTTTTCGTAATAAATTCGTAGATCGATGGGATAATCTGTATGACACAACATTGATCTAAACAGTAACATTATTTTAAAATAAATCTAGTTCCTGCCCCTTCTTTGGTCAAGTGTGACGATTCAGTAATAAGAGCTTCTTTTCCGGTAAATTCTACAAACTGAATGCATGCTCTGACTTTTGGCGCCATACTTCCTTCGGTGAACTGCCCCTTCTTTAAATATAATTTGGCATCATCAACATTCAAGACATCAAGAGTTTTTTCATCAGGTTTTCTAAAATTAATACATACTTTAGGGATGTCGGTAAGAATAATAAATTCATCAGCTTGTATTTGTATGGCGAGTAATGAAGAAGCAAGGTCTTTATCAATCACAGCTTCAATTCCTCTGAGTTCATTAGGTTTTACATAATAAACAGGTATTCCGCCTCCACCGATGGCTATAACAATCTGTCCATCCCTGGCTAATTTGCCAATTGATTGACGATTGGCTATTCTGTAAGGTACAGGCGATGCAACAACACGTCTCCATCCTCTTCCCCGGGGATTTTCGTGAAATATCGCACCGGTGGTTTTGGATATTTTATCTGCTTCATCTTTATTATAAAACGGGCCTATCGGTTTTGTCGGCTTTTTAAAAGCAGCATCATCTTTATCAACCAAAACCTGTGTTATAATGGTAATAATATCACGGTCTAAACCCCTTTGTTCCAATACATTTCTCAATTGCTGCTCAAGCACATATCCGATAAACCCCTGTGAATATGCACCACAGATATCCAAAGGCATTTCAGGAATATTAAACATTTTTGCTCCGCCTACATTCTGAAGCAAGATATTACCGACTTGGGGTCCATTGCCATGAGTAATAACAAAATTATAATTTTTTTTAATAAGCTCGCTGAGCTTTACGCAGGTATCATAAGCATTCGCTTCCTGCTCTTCAATAGTTCCTTTTTCATCGCCACGAATCAGGGCATTGCCTCCAAAAGCTACTACTGCAAGTTTTTTCATAAATAATTGTTTTGAATTCATTTAATATTAGACAAGATTGCATCATAAGTTTGTCTAATATATTGCAAAAATACATTAAAATTTTGATTTACACACAGAGGAATGAAAATGATAAAAATTATACTGCCTAAAGTATAGCTTAATTTATATCAGAGATATTTATTCAGTAGTGTCCGACTAAAGTTAATGAGATTCCTCACTGCGTTCGGAATGACAAGGTACTCAAAAGGGTGAGAGTTTACGAGGGGTTGAGCGCGGCTTTGCCGCCAAACCCCTCGTAAACTCTTCACTGTAAATCACTGTCATTCCGAGCGATAGTGAGGAATCTGCAACAATTAAACAGGCATTTCATTTTTTAGGCGGTTAGTATTAAAAAAGTTTGTATTTTAGCAAAACTATATTTTAATAATGATAAAACATTATAAAATAACGGTTACCGGTTCTGTACAAGGAGTTGGATTCCGGTACTCTGTAAGAAATATTGCTCATAATCTGGGAATTTCCGGCTTTGTTAAAAATTTATACGACGGTTCTGTTTATATTGAAGCTGAAGCGGAGCAAAATATATTAGCTCAATTCGTGGATTGGTGTAAGCAAGGACCTAAGATGGCTATTGTTGAGCATGTTGATATTAAAGAAGCTGAATTAAATGGTTTTTTATTATTTGAAGTAAGATATTAATTACTAATTACCGGCTTCTTTTAATGCTTTTTCCATGACATTAAGCAGATTTTCGAGCATAGTCCTGGTTAAATTACCCATCATGCATATTTGAACCCAGTTCCGCTCAATCAGGTAAGAACTTTGATAGCTAAGCAGAAAACCGTTTGCTTTTACATAATCGCCTATTGCTGTTGATTGAATGTGTCTGGGAATGACCAAAGTAAAAACTGAAGGTAAACAATATTTTTCGTCCACAAGGATTTTATATCCAATTTTTTCAAGACGGCTTCTTACCCATTTTGAATTATCCTGAATTTGTGATAAACGATTAATAATATCCAGATTTTTAAGTGATGTATTCAGCGCCATTACAAGATTCGATGAAATTGTAAATGGAACGCCTTCGGTATGTATATAATAATTCAAATCGAAATAGCGTGGTAATTGTTTGTTCGATTGAATTACATCATGGTTATAAAAAATCAAAGCTAAGCCGGCAATTGATTCAAGACCTTTACCGCTGACACAGCTTGCAAGATAAATATCGCTGAGATTAACATGAATATTTCCAATTGTGCTGATTCCATCAATGCTCAATAATAAATTATTTTCCTTGCATATTTGTGTAATACCTTCAAGATTATTTAACATTCCTGTAGAAGTTTCACAATGAACCATCCATATCCACCTGATTCTTTTTCTCCATCGTAAAATTTTTCTGATTCTATCAAGATCAAAAGGCTTTCCCCATGTCAGTTGATATTTTATAAAGTTCAGCTTAATTCTTTTGGCATGGTCAATAAGCCGGTCGCCAAATTCACCATTGCTAAGAATTAAACCTTTGCCGGGGAGCAAAGACAACTGGCCTGCAATAACATCGTTTGCCAATGTACCTGAACCGGTTACAATTTCAACATTTTTTGCATTAACTAATTGGTTTCAATAAACCGTTGATGAAATTCTTCCGACCTGTGTGATATAGGACATTCACTAAATGTATTTCTGACCACAGGCTTTATTTCAACGGGACCAGGTAAAACACTAATAGTTGCAGAACTAATATGAGTATCAGGGCGAACTACTTTTGCCACACTTTCCCATGTACAGTACATTGGTTGAAATTTAGCTTCATCAGAGCCAACTAATGGGCCAAAAGGTATAAAGCCAATATGTTTATATAATCTTATTTGTCGTGTTGTTCCTGAGATAATTGCAATAGTATAATTATTTTCATGGCAATATTCTGTTAATTTCGCCACCAGGCCATAAAATATACGGGTATTTCTATGTTCCCGTTTTACGGCTAACAATCGTATCTCACAAATTCCTTTTGTTTCGGGTAAATATGAATCGAGATTCGGTAATTTATGGTCAAGTGAAAAAGGACGTTTATCGCGGATAGCAATCATACCTATAAGATTCTTATCCTGAAGACAAACAAAATATCTATTCTCATCATTAAATTTATCAACCAGTATTTCTTCCTCATTAACCTGATGTTGTGGAATTTCGTTTACAAAAGTTTCGTAATTAAGCTTGTATATTTGGTCATATTCCCATTCCTGGTCAGCAATTTTATATATAAAGGTTCTTTCTATCTGGTCTGTTTCTCTCATATAATATAATTATGATTATTTACCAAATTCGTTATATTAATAAAACCGTAAAAATCAGTTGTTTATAATCATCTCCCAAATAAATCAGGTACAAAAATAAAAAAAAAATTAATTTTACAATTTTATTTTTATTAATGATTTATGTTAATTTAGCTAAATTTTATTTTTATTAATAGCTTGAATAATTAATGAATTTTAAATCTAATTTGTGAATTATTCAGGTTATACCTAAAGAAATCAGGTTTGCAAAAATAATTTTAAACTATACTCAATACGGTCATAAATTATCATTCAGTTATTGACCCCATCGAAGTACGAAAAAAAATACGAACTTACTAACTACGAATGTGTTCGTACTTCGTAGGTTCGTAAAAGATTCGTACTTCGGTGGAATAATAAAAGCTCAATATGTTCCCGTGTTCAGTATAAATATCAACAAATATTTATTAATATCTATTAATATCAGATATTTATGGATATTTGCTTCGCAATATTAGTTGTTATTTTTTTTGCAAATTTTTTTCTTTCAGTATAGTATTTTGGAACTTCCATGAAAAATATTTTTTTAATATTATTCATAGCTTTTATTATCAGAGCAATTAGTGCTCAACCAACCGAGGGTTCTGCCGATGCCCATTTTAATGATGGTAATTATCCCGTGGCGTTGAAACTGTATCAGAAACTGCTTAAAACTGATAAAACCAATCCATTTTTTATTGAACGTATCGGTTTATGTTATTTATATGCAGATGGAGATAAAACTCTAGCTATTCCTTACCTGGAACAGATTGATACAATACGGAAAAAAAACGAGATTATACATCTGGAGCTTGGAAAAGCATATTTTTACAACAACCAATTTCAAAAAGCTGCCAGATATATCAATGAATATTTGACTAACCCCGGCGAAGATGTTATGCCTGAGTGGATTGAAGAAGCGAAGCATTATCTTTTTTTCATTAATAATGCTGAAGAACTTATGAAATTGCCTCTGGATGTTACTTTTATCAATCTTGGCGAAAATATTAATTCCAAAATGTCGGATATTTATCCACTTGTAACTCCTAATGAAAGGGAAATGGTTTATACTTCAAATAAAAGATACTTGTCTGATTTTGAGTTATATATTACCAATGTGTATTTAAGCAGCAATTTTTTAGGTTCATGGGGAAAGGCAAAATCTGTCGGAACAAAAATTAACACCGATGAAGATGAATGTGCAGTTGGTATGTCGGCCGATGGTGATGTCTTATTAATTTACTCAAATACGCTCGATAATGAGTTTGATATTCTTTATTCGGAAAAAAAGAAAGGAAAATACAAAGAAGCCTTATCCATTGGTAAAACTATTAATACACCTGCTATCGAATTTGGTGCAACAATGACAGTCAATGAAGACACTCTCTATTTTGCAAGTGACAGAGAATGGGGACTTAGCGGGATGGACATTTATATTGCTGTCAGACTCCCTAATGGAGAATTCAGCATGCCACAAAACCTTGAAGAACCAATAAAAAGCATATATGATGAAAATTTTCCAATGATAACACCGAATGGAAAGACTTTATTTTTCGCCTCGGCTGGTCATAATTCCATGGGCGGCTATGATATATTTACTTCTGAATGGGATGCACAAAATAAAAAATGGAAACCGCCTGTGAATTTTGGATATCCAATCAATAATTTATATGATAATGAAATAATTTCACTTTCCGAAGATAAAAGATACGGTTATATTTCTACATATCGTACAGACAGTTATGGGTACAGGGATATTTACAAAGTTATTTTCAATACTATAGAAGCCGGCCGGGTTGTCTTTACCGGAGTTATTGCTGCAGGTGATTCCTTACATCCTGTTCTTTTAAAGAATATTAACCCGGATATTACTATGAAGGTATTTAAAGAAGGTTCTGAAGATGTTTATGGAGTTTACTCTTATAACAAAAATACTGATAAATATACAATTGCATTGCCTCCGGGAATATTCAATCTGGTTATCGAAGGTGATAAATATGAAACTTTCAGACATACATTTGATATACAGGAAAAGTACTATGAAGAAAAGATTGTTAATAAAAATATATATTTGAAGCTAAAAGGTCAGGGAAGGTAAAGTGTTAAAGTGTTAATGTAATTTATCAACCACCCGACAGGTCGCGAAAGCACCTGTTGGGTTGGTTGTTTATATAAAAATAAAATTTATGAAACTTAATTTAGAAAAACCAATATTATTTATTGATATTGAAACGACAGGTATGAATATCGTGACCGACAGAATCGTTGAAATATCGGCGCTTAAAATTGAACCTGATGGAAAAGAAATAATTCTAACCCACAGAGTAAATCCTGAAATTCCAATTCCTAAAGATGCAACGGCTATTCATGGAATAACCGATGAAGATGTACAAGATAAACCTGTTTTTAAAGAAATTGCTGAAAGTCTTGTAAAATTTATAGCGGGCTGCGATATAGCCGGCTTCAATTCCAATAAGTTTGATATTAAGTTCGATATTCCGCTTCTTGCAGAGGAATTTATCCGGGCAGAAATAGACATTGACCTGAAAAGTTCACGACATATTGATGTTATGGTTATTTTCCATAAGTTGGAACAAAGAACATTAAGCGCTGCATATAAATTTTATTGCGGACTGGAGCTTGAAAATGCGCACAGCTCAAACGCCGATACTTATGCAACTTATGAAATTCTTAAAGCACAGTTAGACAAATACAAGGATTTACAAAATGAAGTCGGATATTTGAATGAATTTTCAGCTCATACAAGAAATGTTGATTATGTTGGAAGAATAATATATAATGAAGATGGAATAGAAACTTTTAATTTTGGAAAGTATAAAGGAATGACCGTTGCAGATGTACTGAAAAAAGATCCTTCCTATTATAGCTGGATGATAAAAGGTGAATTTCCATTATATACGAAGAAAGTGCTGACTGAGATTAAATTAAAAGCTTCTCAAAAATGAAAATAATTTGTATTGGCCGCAATTACCTTGACCATGTGAAAGAGATGAGTAGTCCACTGCCACAGGATCCTGTATTTTTCCTGAAACCGGATACGGCTCTTGTCAAAAACAATAAGCCATTCTATTATCCTCATTTCTCTGCGGAAATTCACTATGAAACCGAAATAATATTTAAAATCTGCAAAGTCGGAAAAAACATTCAGGAAAAATTTGCACACAGGTACTTTGAAGAAATAGGGCTTGGCATTGATTTTACAGCAAGAGATTTGCAGAGAAAATGTATTGAGAAAGGCTTACCATGGGAGATTAGCAAAGGATTTGACAATTCAGCCCCTGTCAGTAAATTTATTAAAAAAGATAAATTCAGCGATTTACAAAATATCAGCTTCCGGCTTGATATAAATGGAAAAAGCGTACAGATGGGGAATACAAAAGATATGATTTTCACTTTTCCCCGCCTTATTTCTCATGTATCGCAATTCATTACTCTTCAGACTGGAGATATCTTTTTCACCGGCACGCCTGTAGGCGTTGGTCCTGTGAAAATTAGCGACCAACTGCGGGCTTATATCAAAGATGAGCTTATGTTGGATTTCAGAATTAAGTAAAGAATAATATGTCACTTATCATATTCTTTCCGTTTTATTTTAATAGGTGATAATGTAATACGGACTGCGGCTAAAGTTGGCTATGGCTTCAGGGCGATGTCTATATTTAAAAGAATTATTCAGATTATTAAATAATTTTGTAAGTTTGTAATTCTAAAATAAACAATATGGTTGATATAAAGGTATTTAGTTATACACGTGATAAAAGTGTTATTGTTGATGTTGAGAATGTTTCTAATAGAAACTATAAATTAATATGCAATAACTTTGTAAAACTGCTTTCAGAAAAGAAAGCCTATGAAGCGATATCGGATGCTTATGTACATGCAGTAAGTATTTGTCCGAAAGCAAATCCAAGTGATATATGGCAGCATATAATTTACAGGACATACATTGATCAAGAGAAAAATGAACAAAGTTGGAAACGCGCAAGTGGACAGGCATTTGAATATGCATTTGCAAAGATATATAATCCTCGTTTATCTAGATACGGAATACGTTTAGTTGTCCTTAGCAAAAGTTCTGCTACCAAAGCATTAGAGGAAATGAAACTTATCAAAAAAATTGAACCTTCTAAAATTGATATAGCAATAGAAGGAAATTGTGATATGAATGGTGCCGACTGGAGAATTTTTGGCGTTGTACATTCTAAAACAAGTATTGCCGAAAGAATAAAAGATGATGCACCTGCAAGTAGAATTATTATGAAGAAAGGATTTTTATCGGTTGCAGCTACACTTGACTCCAAATCATTTCCACCACCTCATGGTGATGGTGTCAATCATGGAGAGTTAGGTGGTAGAACATTTGCGACAGGAATGAAAGAGAACCAACCCAAAAGAAATTACTTTGAAAAGGATGGTGATTTCACTAATGGATATTCATATAATTTACGAACACCCGAAAGCCCTGAGAAAACTAAATCAGGAAGTCGTATTAAAACCCTATCTTTTTCAGAAAATCAACCTGATGTTTTTGTACAGGATATTGTAAATTTTTGGAATAGCAAAAGAACGGAAATATGTAAGATTATGCCAATAACAAAAGTTAGTTGACTTATTTTTCAAAAACAAGAATATGTTCTTTTGCAATTCCACCACCATCACCACCCATGTTAGCAATTCGCTTTTTACGAAGTTTTCTAGTATAGTGGTGTATTAATTTTACTCCGATATTTTTGAAAAAATCTACGGTAATTTGGGCATTGTCAAATTGTGTACGGGAAAGCACACGATTGCCAATTACAATAATTATATTTTTTTTTACTACCCTTTTCATTTCTATTAGACCCAAATTGTAGTCATGATAAAATGAAACAGCTTCTTTATAGTGATTATAATTTCGATTTTCTACATTTTCTAAAGATTTTCTAAGTGATTCGGATTCCGGTAAACAATTTATTTTTTTTGTCGCTCCCAAAAATAATTTTTTATGATTACTGATTTCTTCTTTTGTAAAGCCCAACCATTCCAACATGTTTTTTGAAAACTGAAAATATCCAACTCCGTTTTTATCGTCTGCATAAGGAGGTGAGCAAATAATTGAATGAAATGATTCGTTTTCAAAATCCAATTTTTTGATGTCGCGTACTGCAATATCAGAAACTGCTCCCTGTGGTAAAGTGATAATTCTTTCGTAAGCAATTTTGTAACGTTTTACAAAAGATCGTAAAACATCTGGATTGAATTTATTTAAGTCCTCTTCTCTTAATTTTCTAAGACGTACCTCACCTCTATAAGTAAGCATAACATCTCTAACCGTCGCAGAAAAAATTGTTTTAAAAAGATTATTTAGTTTAATGTCATGTTCAGTAACAATATTTATTGCATTGATTAGTGAATTAATAAAAGGCAAAGAATCATTTTTAAACCAAAATTTTAATTGAGGGTTAATTTTAGTTTTATCTGTTGAAATTGGATTTTGTGCAATTTCAATTACCGCAATAAATGCTTTTTGAAGTTTTTGTTGCTCAATATATGTTGTTTTTGCCTTGCTAAGAATTATGCTCAATGGGTTTATATCTCCACCGGCGTTTTCACGTTTATGCAAAGTTGCTTCCAGCAATACGCCACCTCCACCACAGAAGGGGTCTAGGATATTTTCGTGTTTTGGAACATACGTTTCAATAAGTTTTTTTACAAGTGGCGGATTAATAGCAGCTACATATGGATGTAAAGCGTGAAGGGAATACTGAGAGTCATATCCGTTAAAAGATAGATCAATATCATATAAATTCGGTTCATTAATCTGAACTTTTCTTAACGGTTGTATTTCTTCAACTTCGAATATTTCTCTGACAGATGATATAGGCATAGTAAATTATTTTTTTCTTGATTTTGAATAAGAAAATGTTTGCTCGGCAACTTTTAAAGCATCAAGACCATGTTTTTCGTCTTGAATTTCATACAGAATTTTTTCACTCAGATACTTTACTTTAAGATCTTTAATGTCAATTTTAAAAACTTTTGATAAGATTGGTATTATCTCTTTAGTTGGTCGCCTTTCATTTCGTTCGATCTTACTAAGAGTAGACTGATCAATATCTAAGTATGCAGCTAACTTACGAAGAGGCATTTTATTATCTTCTCGTAGCTTTCGTATATACGAACCAAAAGTTTCTTGTTCCATCTTGAAGATTTTTGTCTTGAAAATTTTGTCAAAAATACAAATAATAATTTATTTTGCAATAGATTGTTTAAAAAAGATATCAACAAAATTCTATTAATATAATAAGGTGAAAATATGATTTACAAG
>JACQWN010000663.1 GCA_016209245.1 Bacteroidia bacterium | reverse complement strand
TTGACCATACTTCCTTTTCTTTTCCATTGTAAACAGCAAAAACCAACACATCTTTTGTTTTGTATTTTTTTGTCGTTTTGTATATTTCAGGAATCGCAATTTTACAATGTTCGCAATCGGTATTCCAAAAGATAAGCACTTTTAATTTTGCATCAAGCCGGTGAAGATTTATAAATTCCCCATTTATGTTTTCCATCTTTAAATCGGCGCCAGGCGTTCCTGTCAGGGTCGGTATTATCTCGTTGACGCGTTCTTCAAGTTTTGTAATAAATAAAGGATTATTCCAGTATATCTGCTGGGCGAGAAAATATTTCTGGGCTATATATATGAACACTTCATCCATAACAGGTCCCAACGCTTTTTCAAATAAACGTAATATATAATATATGGTAAAACGGTATATTTCATCATTAACTTTTGCCTTTAATGAAATTTTCTCAATATCGGATAATAAGGAATCATAATCAGTATAAGCAAGATTTTGAAAAAATAATTCAAGCTTCTTTGGCAGAATTGTGGTTCTCATCATTCTTATATCTGAAAAGTCGAAATTATCAAAATAATGTTTTCTGATATACCTGAATTTATATAAGCTGTCGGAAAGAGCTTTTGGTGAAGGCGGAATAACAGGATTATCAAGCGCTTTTAATATTTTTGTAAAAAGTAAATCAGGATAAGAGCTAATAATATTTTACTTTATCGCGGCAATATTGAAATCATTTTGTTCAAGAAGTTTATTAATTATTGCTGTCGAATCAGAATTTTCCCGGTTATATGCAAGCCGTTCTTTGAGCGATGCTTCGGTTTTTCTGTTTTCATTAGACAATTTCTGATAATCGAAAAATACCTCATTCATCGTGCTTGGTTTCTTTACTTTCAGCTTCTTTTCTAAGTTTTTCAAGCTCATCAAGCTCCTTTTTTCTACCCATTTTAAAATATAAAGCAGGAAGGATATTTTCTACGCTGATACGTTTATAAATTATTCTTTTGTCTTTATCGAGGATATAAATTACAGGTGTGCTGAAAATATCATATTTATCGCGAAAACCGGAAACATAATATGGGTCATAAACATTAAGCCAGTCAAGATCATGTTCCCTTATGAATTTCAGCCATTCTGTTGTATCTCTTTGCGTATAAACTGCAAAAATAACAATGTTTTCATTGCGTATTTTTTCATAAACTTCTTTTTTTAATTTTGGTATTTCCGTTTTACAATGACCGCATCCGGGTTCCCAGAAAACAAGAATTGTATAATCCGCTCTTGTCTGATGCAAGCTAATCCATTCACCTGCCGGAGTCATCATTTTGAGTTCAGGGGCTTTGTTTCCCAAGATATTCGGTCGTATCGCCTTTACCCTGTCTTTTAATTTTCTAAGGAATGTCGTATCGGCCGTTACCATTCCGTTCAGATAATAATTATCGGCAATATGCACGAAAATAGCATCCATTCCCATTATTTTGCTTGTTTCAAAATAATAGCAAAGATGTCCGGTAAGGTTTTCCAAAGCCATCTTATTGTTTTTGACTTTTTTGAGAATAGCATCAACTTCGGGAATAAGCGAATCGGCTGTTTGAACCACCATTTTTGAAAAATAAAAATCAATTTTTGAATTGTAAAACGGTGTTCTGAGCAGGCATGAATCGGTAACATCAAAATTGTCGAAATAATGCGCTTTATAGTAATGATAGGCAAAAAGAGAATCTATAGGTTTTCCTTTTTCATCGAGCGGTGCAGGCGGTACTTCCGGTTCAATCAGGGCATTTACAATTTTAGAAAAGGTTGCTTCAGGGTTATTTTTTACTATTTTCTTTTGATAATCGAGAATTTCGTTTCTTTGAGAATTGAACTTTTCATTCAAAATTTTGCTTGAATCAGTGTTATCCTTATTTTTTTCAAGACGTTGCTGCAACTTTGTCATTATTTCCTGCTTTTCGCGCATATAGCGGTGATAATCGGCAAACCGTAAATTTTCATCCGAACCTTTTATTTTCATATATTTAACGTAATCAGCAGTATCAGTTTCCAGTGAAAAATTTTGTTGAGCGCAAATCAGCACTTCAAAATATATTTTACGAGGCATGATGATAAGGTAAATTCCACCGACAAGACGGTCTTTCCCTTCAAAAATCGCCTCTCCATTTTCATTTGCTACAACCGTATCAACAACATATTTTTTATCTGAATAATGATAACCCAAATAAATAGTATCGTTCTTTAAACCATTAATTCTGACTGAAATTTTATAACCCTGGGCATTTATAAATTGTGCAGAAAGAAAAAGAAAAGCTGAAATGAACAATTTTAAGGATGTTTTCATATCACACTGATATTTCTTGCCAGCAAAAATAATATTTAACCAATCTTTTAAAAAAAATATTATATTTGTGGTAAAATAGACGATATATATACCCTAAGATGTATAAACCATTATGTTAGCGGTAATGGCATAAAAACAACAAGAATTGAACAGACAAAATAAAATTAGATTATTTTGATTAACTTTGCCTAAAAGAAATAAGAATGAAAACTGATCATAAAATAATAAATGGAGACAGCAGACAAATGACCGAACTATCTGATAATTCAGTGCATTTGGTTATTACTTCTCCTCCATACTGGCAACTCAAAGACTACGGTTCAATAGACCAAATCGGGTTTCACGACAGTTACGAAAATTACATTAACAACCTGAATTTAGTTTGGAAAGAGTGTTACCGCACTCTTCACAATGGTTGCAGGTTATGTATAAATATTGGTGACCAATTTGCCCGTTCTGTTTATTATGGACGTTACAAGGTCATTCCTATTAGAGAAGAGATTATCAAATTCTGTGAAAACATCGGATTTGACTATATGGGTGCTATCATTTGGCAAAAGGTTACAACTTCTAACACAACAGGAGGTGGTGTTCAAATGGGTTCATATCCTTATCCAAGAAATGGAATTTTGAAACTTGACTATGAATTTATTCTTATTTTAAAAAAGCTAGGTGACGCTCCTAAACCGACAAAGGAACAAAAAGAACTTTCAAGAATGACAGCAGAAGAATGGAATACATTTTTCGCAGGACATTGGAATTTTGCAGGTGCACGGCAAGACAACCATCTTGCAATGTTTCCGGAAGAACTACCCAAACGATTAATAAAGATGTTTGCTTTTGTCGGTGATACGGTACTTGACCCATTTACTGGCAGTGGCACAACAAACCTTGCTGCAAAAAATCTTGGAAGAAAT
>JACQWN010000662.1 GCA_016209245.1 Bacteroidia bacterium | reverse complement strand
TACGGAACAGGCGTATTTTTATCCGGCACAACTGCAGGAGGTTTACATTACCGGTGGAGTCCGCCTGACGGTTTAAGCTGTACGGATTGTCAGCAAACTTATGCAAGCCCCGAAGAAACCACTGTTTATACGCTTGAGGTCACAGATACAAACGGATGTATCAGCACAACCGGCATCACAATAAATGTTAATTTTTCTTTTGTTATCTTTATCCCCGATATATTCTCACCCAATGGCGATGGCAATAACGATATGTTGTACGTCCGGGGTAAAAAAATACAGACCATCCGGTTTGCCGTATATGACCGTTGGGGTGAGAAGGTTTTTGAAACAACGGATATAGATACCGGTTGGGACGGCACATACAGGGGCAAACCCATGAACCCGGCAGTATTTGTTTACTATGTAACAGGCAAGTTTGAAAATGGCGATGAAATTAAAATATCGGGGAATGTGGCGCTGGTGAGGTGAAATAATTATTAATGCTAAACAAATGAAAAACTACTATAAAATATTATTCCTGTTTTCACTTTTTGCCATATTCAACATAAACGCTTATTCAAAAAAACAGGCAAATATCTGGTATTTCGGAGAAAATGCAGGGCTGGATTTCAACAACGATACTATATTTGCTGAACTGCCCGTAGGTGATTCTTTGGTTGTCGAAACAAACATCCATTTGAATTTTGTTGAAAATTATAGTTCAATGTATCCCAATTACCTTTATAGCTATGTAAGGGCTTATGCAAGTTATTTTAACCAGTGCGGGGATTCTTTGAATGAATATCCTCCTATACCTAGCATTTACCACAATGATTGTGATGACGATATGTATGTAATAGCGCCGTTAGACATTGATAATCAGGATACCATTTCGGTAAGTTTATGTACAGGAATGGATATACCTCAAAGAACTATTGATTGTCCATTGAATCAATTCAGTACAATTCTGACTTTGCCACAGGGTTACACAATTGCCTCCGATGTTGTATGGAGTAAATGGGGTAATTTCTATAATGATACCATTTCATGGTCTTCTTCAAACGATTCCATAATATTGGAAGGCGGAGAAATGGAAGGATGCTACAATTTTGATCTGGCATTGAACAATGATTGTAATTCCGTGGATTCCATACAGGAGGTGGATACCATCACGTACTCCTTGATGTATGAATGTGCAACGGATGCCTGCAACAGAGAGGTCGGCAGTTATTCCTTTATTATAACCAGCCATTACCCGGATTGCGGCTTTGATCCCACCTCGTGTATTTATACTACAGATTTTAGTGTGCAAAGAACAACCCTCGGATGGACCGATGCAACCAAAACCACGCCTGTTACGGATACAACCCCCGGCATACGCCTCGATGCCGCTTATGTGTTTGATAATATAAGGGTGGAAGCAAAAGGTGAAGTTATTGAAGGATATTTTAATAATGTGCATATACAATTGATATATTCCTTACCAGATAGTATTAATATTCTCACATTTAGTGACGCAGAAGTAATTATTAACGGTGATACTTGTTCGCTTTCTGCGCCTACCTTGACAATAATTGAATCTAATCCGGTAAGATATATTTTGGATTTTGATTTATTCTATTGTATTGATCCTTCATGGATTGAGACGGGTGATTTAGTTAATATATCTGCCAACTTCGTTATTAAAGAACCGGCATATTTAGATAATTTAGATAGTGATATATTAAGCAGGTTTACAGCCCGTCATTATGCTATTTTTAATGGCGATACGCTGGGTTGTGCCACCCGCAGCCAGGATTTTACCTTTATGTACCCGGGATATGAATTTACAACAAAAACTGATAGCGTAAGTCACTGCAGTAAGCAGGTGGGTTTATATTGGAAGATTGATGATTTCTGCGATAGGTTTCCCAATGAGTTCAGGAACCCGGTCAGGTTATATAGCCCTGTTGAGGTATTTATCCCTGACGGATATGAATATATTGATTCTTCCGGGTATTTTATGGCATCATCATCTTTGTATAACTTAATGCCTGCATATACCGATACAACGCCTTCAAACGGCGCTTTATTGATTTTTAATCAGAATTGGCCATTGTCGGAAACCCGGTATGATTTTTCACAAGACTTGCTGCCCGCAACTGATTGCCCTGCCGGCGGCTATGTCGGATATAACATTTCGTACGTACAATATGATTATGCTGATACTGCTTATAAGGAGTTGATAAATGCGTCCTTCCCTCTTGAGTTGTATCCATCCTCCGGTACAGTTCTGCCGGGCGAAAATGTCCATCTTGATCTTTTACCTCATGCCGTTTCGCTTACATCCGATACAGTTACATTCGATATGATTATATGCGACAGCGATACAATCCCGCTTTGGGTGGCTCTCAGAAATGAAGAAAACGCTGTTGATTATCTGCATATTATTGAAGTTTCCGACAGCCTGAATCCGGATACCCTACAATTATCAGCATACACGGACGGAATAACCCAGTGGTTCATGGTTGATTCAAACTATCATAGTTGTAAAAGGTACAGGGTGATTACAGAATACGAAGCATGCACTGAAAGTTCTGTTGAGATTTATACAGGACGTTTGTGTTCGGACTCTTCAGCAAATATTGCAGCAGCATTTTGCAGGCCTGCTAACGGTACATTCAGGATTGATCCGGACAAGGCTGAAATGCAAACAGTTTTTACGGCTGTTGCAAGCGACGGAATTGATGAATGTACGCCGTCGGCTTATGAAATTGATATTATCAATTCTCAGTTCAGGGAGATTACCGGCATTGATGTCAGCATTTATGTGCCGGATGGATTTGAAATAGATTCCGCCGGAATACAATACCCTTCCAATTCTTGGTTCAGGGCTTTGCCTTCACCGGATAATATTGATTCAAATCTTTACGGCTGGACAATAGATGATGTGGATACCTTAATCGGAACGTATGGACTGACCGGTATAGATAGTATTGAAAAATTCAGGTTAAAGCTGCTTATCTGGTTTAATGTGGATTCTGCTTTCGATTTTAATGTTGACACACCGCTTATTACGTTTAATATTTCAGGAAGTCCCGCTTGTAACAATTTTGCCCAGTTTACCCACCAGGCAGACCCGATGCTTGAAAAGCCGTTGAGCGCTGATTTTTATTATACGCCAGTTGATGTTTTTGAAGGCGCTCCCGTACTATTTACAAGCATTGACACAACCGGAGTTCATCTTTGGATCATTTATGGTCAGGACGCACCCTTATCGGCAGATACCATGAATGTGAGCAACCCGGTTTATATCTTTGACAGCGCCGGCATATATACTGTAATTCATATCATATCAAAGGACTGCAATTCGGGTTTTGCCTCGGACACGGTTGTTTTACAAGCTCTCAATGT
>JACQWN010000661.1 GCA_016209245.1 Bacteroidia bacterium | reverse complement strand
TTGACCCTGTTCACCACAGGTTTGGGATTTGTTTAGGTCAATTAGAAATCAGAATAATTAGAAATTTGTAAAATATTAAAAGCCAAATATATGAAAAACAAAAAATCTTTAGGCACATACCTCTTGATTTTAGCGGGTGTACTTGCATTGATAAATATTATTTCAGAAAGCTTTTTTTTCCGGCTCGATTTTACTGCCGATAAACGGTTTACATTAAGTAAAGCTTCAAAGGATATATTAAAATCGTTGAATGAGCCGGTTACCATTACTGCCTATTTTTCGGAAGATCTGCCTCCCGACATTGCCAAAACCAGAAGCGATTTTAAAGATTTACTCGTAGAATATTCAAGTGTTTCCGGCGGTAATGTTTTATACGAATTTATTAATCCCAATGAAGATGAGGAATCGGAACAAAAAGCCATGCAATCGGGTATTCAGCCGGTATTAATCAATTCAAGGGAAAAAGATCAGGCGATACAGAAGAAAGCATATCTTGGAGCGCTTGTTCAAATGGGAGAGCAGCAGGATATTATTCCTTTTCTTCAACCCGGTGCAGCAATGGAATATACTTTATCGTCAAGCATAAAAAAGCTGTCAATAGTTGATAAGCCTGTTATCGGATTTGTGCAGGGGCATGGCGAACCTGCTCTTTCATCAATGCAGCAAGCATCAGCGGCATTAAATATTATGTACAAAGCCGAGCCGGTAACAATGAATGATACATCGAACAACCTGCTCAAATACAATACTATTGCCATCATTGCTCCGAAAGATTCATTTCCACCATCACATTTCAGGCAAATTGACGAATATCTCGCTTCAGGGGAAAATATTTTTCTTGCAGTAAACCGTGTTGACGGAAATTTATCCAATGCACAAGGTTCAACTGTCAGCACCGGCTTGGAAACATGGCTTGCTAATAAAGGTATTACTCTTGAAAATAATTTCGTAATTGATGCCAGTTGTGTTTCTGTATCCGTCCCGCAACGTTTCGGCAATATGACTATCAGCACACAAATTGGCTTTCCATATATTCCTATCGCTAATACTTTTGAAGACCATCCTGTGACCAAAGGGTTGGAAGCCGTAGTCTTACAATTTGTAAGCTCGATAACATTTACGGGTGACACATCAATTACATTCACTCCTGTTGTCAAATCATCAGATAAATCAGGAACCCAGACTTCACCTACATGGTTTAATGTGATGAAACAATGGACTAACCAGGATTTCCCATTGAAAAAACTTACTTTGGGAGCTGTTATTACAGGCAGGCTTAGCGGAGCTCAAAGTTCAAAAATGGTTCTGATTGCCGATGGAAATTTCCCTATTAACGGCGAAGGAAGAGAATTTATGCAATTACAACCCGATAATGTTAACTTGCTTGTTAATGCAGTTGATTGGCTTTCGGATGATACCGGACTGATAGAATTACGAACAAAAGGAATAACTTCCCGACCTATCGAGCAACTTGAAGATGCAACAAAAGTTATGTTAAAAATTACCAATTTGTTGTTGCCGGTTATTATTATTATTATTTATGGCATTTACCGTGTCTTACATAATAAAAACATTAGAGTAAAAAGAATGGAGGAGGGCTATGTTTAGAAAATTAAACATTAAAGTTCTTATCGCAATTTTTGTTGTTCTGTTAGCGATAATTCTTATTTCACATTTCATAAAATCGAAGAAAGGTGAAAGAACATTCCGGAGCGACCTTGCAGAAATTGATACATCGCAGGTATCGTCAATCCTGATTTATCCAAAAGCTGAAAATTTTTCTGAGGTTAAATTAACAAAAGCCGTTACCGGATGGCAGATACAGCACAAGGGAGTTCTTTATAATGCTGATAAATATTCGGTCAATGCAATGCTGTCGGAATTCGCCAGATTAAAACCTCAACGTGTAGCTGCGACTTCAAAAGAAAAGTGGCCCGAATTTCAATTGACCGATACTACCGGCACACGAGTAAAAGTCTTAAAAAATAATGACATTGTCGCCGATTTAATGATTGGAAAATTTTCTTACCAGAAACCTACAAATCCATGGGACAGGCAAGGAAAGATGTCAACTTATGTCCGGCTTGCTAACGAAGAAAATGTTTATTCAGTTGAGGGATTTCTGAGCATGACTTTCAACCGCAGTGCAAATGAATATATCAATAAAGCGATTATTAATTCCAATAAAGATAAATGGACAAAATTAGCTTTCACTTATCCGGGCGATAGTTCATTCATTATGACTATTCAGGACAGTGTATGGATGGTCAATGGTATTGTTGCCGATTCTGCAAAAGTCATTAATTACTTTAACAAGATAGCCCATTTAACAAGCCCTGAAATAATGTTTGATTTCAAGCAGCCGCTTGTCAATGTTCCTGAGTATGCTGTCAGGATTGAAGGTAATAACATCACACCTATCCATGTAAATGTATTTCCTACCGATACGGTTAATATATATGCTATTTCATCTTCGATGAATCCTGGTATTTTCTTCAGCGGCGGCAAGGGAGATGTCTTTAAGAGGTTGTTCATTGGGAAGGATAGTTTCTTTGGGAAAAAGGAGTAATATGCGCTACAAGTTTTTACGCCTGTTTTTAGGTAATCCGGTTGTTTCCGTGTCAAAGCTTAAATTGATTTACAACATTTCCATTTCCTCCCTTGCTTCTTTTAATTTTCCTCCGGCAACCCTTTCTCCACCGAGATAATTGATTAATATTTGCCATTCCTCATCTGTCGGTAAATGCCATCCTTTTGGCGCAACTTTCATTACTGTTTCTAAATTATACAAGCAACTGTAAGTTTTGTAATTTTCGGTTTGCCGTGCAGCATTTACATCTGTACCTTTTGTAATAATGATGGGTTCGTTATAAAATTAGTTTTTAAAACTTCGACAGTTCCCTGAATTTTGGAAGGCGGAAGCGGTAAGGCCTATTCGAGCAGGCTCAGGCGCAAAGTAAGCAACTCGTTCTGCTTGTTCCGTATTATATTGAAAAGTTCGCTGGCGGAAGGGTTGGTGAAATTGCTATCGCGGAAAATAATATTCTCTCCGTTGTTGTATTGCTGCAATAACGCCGGGTTTCCTGCAAGCGTATATAAGCTCAGCGAAATGACGAGCATGCTGAAATCGTCAATATCCGAATTGAAATGTGTTTCGTTGCGTTGCGGATGCTGATACTCAGGCGTGCCGTTTTCAATGGCTTTCTGCCCGACAAACTGCGGTAGAAACATGCCGTCGTAATCAACCAAAACAGGCAACCGCCGAGGCGTACAAGGATATTGTCGTGCTTCAGATCGCCGTGAGCAAAGGGCTGTACCAGCAGCCACAGCGCCAGTTGGTCGAAAGCGTAGGGAATCTTTTTTAAGACTGTTATATCTCTTGTTTCGCAGGCATTTTTCAGGTATTTGCCCATGGTTATACCGTCAATCCATTCCATCAGAAGGACATCGGTAGGAAATGACACTCCAAGGGTGCTGGTAACGGTAAGCTCATCTTTATGATAAGAGAACGGAACGAGATAAGGACTGATTATTTCCTTTGAAAATTCCGAAATCACCTGTAACCGCAGCGCTCTTGCCGCATTAATGCTGTTAAAGCATTTCAGAGCATATAATTTTTCACCGTTTTTTTCCTGAACCTTTATCACTATACCGAAACGGACTGTGTTGTAATCAAGGTCGCCATAAGCGTCTTTCAACGGCTCAATGTTTTTGAGCGTTTTGAAGTGCCGGTTGGCTACTGCTTGTAATATGTCGGCGCCTGTGAACATAAATACAAATATATATATAATATTCGGATAAAAAAAATTGAGTATTTTTTTCATTTTATTATTATTTTATGATATTTCTGTGAAATAAATGCTTAAATAGGATTCGTTAAAAATAAGAAGTGGAATATTGTAATTAACACTGAAATTGACATTGAAGATTGAAGTCGTTGAAAATTCTAATATTCAGAAAAAATATTTTTTGGATAAAATATATAAATACAGTATTTTTGTATTATTATTTGTGAATCTTGTTAAAAAAAGAAAATCATAAGCGCGTACGGCAAAATACTTAAAAGCTGAAATTTGATGAAAACAAAAAAAACAAATATTCTTCATCTGCCAATATTGGTAGAACAGGACGAAGATAATTTCTACATTGTCAGTTGCCCGGTTTTCAAGGGTTGTCATTCTTACGGCAAAACCATTGAAGAAGCTCTAGATTAATATCAAGGAAGTAATCCAAATATGCCTTGAAGAAGAAAAAGACAGGCAAATAAAATCAGTTAACCGTTTTATCGGATTCAGGGAATTACAGTTTTTTAGGCAATCCGGTCGTTTCCGTGTCAAAAAATAAATACATAATGATATAAATTTGTTTTTTACCTGATTAATTTAGAAATTTTGCCTAAATAACAAAAAAATTAATTATTTTTGAGTTATATTAAAAAAATTATTGGAGGCATTAAGAAAAATCATTATAGTAAAAAGAGGTCTTTTAAATTATTTTTTGCCCCTGTTTTGTTACACACTCAAATTATTTTTTTTCTTTAAGCATATTAAAAATTTTGTAATTTTGCATCCCGCATGTGTGGGATTAATTTTACTTTAAAATGAGACAAATTTCTATACCTCTCAACGAGGAAACATTTTCTCTTTATCTCAGAGCAAGCAGCGAGAAAAAGAAGAAAGCCGAATTCCTTATCGGTCTTTGGCTGAAAGATTTTTTCAAGAGCAGAAAAAAAGCCCAGAAAGAGTTTTTCGAAATAATGGAGCAAACAGGAAAAATTGCAAAAGAACGCGGAATGACGCCTGAAATCCTTGAACAAATCCTGAATGAAGAAAGCTGATTTTTTTGTTTTTGACACCAATGTATTGATTGGCGCAATGCTGATGCCGGAGTCAAAATGCGGATTAGCATTAACAAGAGGATTTGTTTCGGGAATAGTTGTAATTTCTAATGAAACAATTGAAGAGGCTAATGAAGCTATTCTCAAAGATAAATTTGAAAAATATATCCCTTTGCCACAGCGCAAAGAATTTTTGTATAAATACGAAGCTTCCGTCAAACTCATTATTGTATCAGAGCATATATATCTATGCAGAGATGCAAGTGATGATAAATTTTTATCATTGGCTAAAGAAGTAATTGCATCTGCCCTTATTACCAATGACAAAGACCTGTTAATATTAAATCCCTTTAAAAACATTCCT
>JACQWN010000660.1 GCA_016209245.1 Bacteroidia bacterium | reverse complement strand
CTGCTCCAAGATCTATAGGAAGCTGTAATGCGGGTGTTGTAAGAGTATTATCAACAACCAGTGGAAGATTATTAGATTTTGCTAATGATGCCAATGCGGGAATATCTGCTATGAAAAGACCCGGATTACTTGGTGTTTCGACGTATAAAAATTTGGTTTTTTTTGTTATCGCCTTTTCCCATTCTTCAATTGATTCGGGTTGAGTAACCCAGTTAACTTTGATGCCCATTCGTTTTAAGCCGACATCAAATAATGAAAACGTACCTCCATAAACTCTGTTGGAAGCGACAAACTCATCGCCGGTTTCCATAAGATGATGACAGAGTATAAAAATAGCCGATAAGCCAGATGAAGTTGCAATAGCAGATTCGGTATTTTCCAAAGAGGCCATACGCCTTTCAAAAACATCTACTGTAGGATTATCCCATCTTCCATATGTATAACCGGGTTTTTCCCCTCTGAAAATCTCTGCGGCTTCCTTTGCATCTATATATGGATATGCCACAGACTGATAGATTGGCACCGAAATTGAATCAGGCACAAAATTCAAATGACCGTCATATAATGCCTTTGTATTAAAACCTTTTTTAATCATAATTTTTCTCCTTTAATATTTATAAATTTATCAGCAGCAAACTTAAATAAAAATTTTAATATAGAACTAAATTTTTTTCACAGGCAACTATAAGATTATTATTTTTGTCTTTTAATAAGTGTAACTTTTTAGGTGGAAAAATAACAATAATATCTAAATTTCAATATAACCATGAAAACTATTAGTATTCTTATTTTTGTGAATATATTGTTGAGCTTCTATAATAATATATTCGCCGAAGGCACAAAGCAAATTATGCCTTTATCAACGAGCAAGGGTAAGCTTGAGATTTATCCCAACTTTAGTAATTTCGCTTATTTCGGATGCGCTGCGGAAGACCGTTTATGCGTGAGGATAAACAGCACAAATGAAACGGTTTATTTCGGTTTCGGAGTGGTACGCGATGCTAACGACAACCAGATTAACGATATGCATTATCAGGTAAAAGCGCCAAATGGGACTATCGTTATGGGAGGTCCTACGGTACTCGTTCCTTCATCTGGTGCGGGATTCATCTCGACTTATGCTCAGGCGGTGAATGGTCCTGTTGATATTGCACCGGGAGGTTATACATCCTTGTCATTTACACCAACTATGACCGGGGATTATTATTTTGAATTTGAATACGCCAACAGCATTTATAGTGAACGACGCGTTTTTGATTTCTTTGATATAACAGTCGTGAATGCATCAGCACAACCGATTGACGGCAGGGTATGGTCAAAGGCATGGCAATTTACTGTAGGCGCCTCATGGAACGGTTTACACATGTGGGAATATCAGTTCGATGGGACTCTTTACGCTTATTCCGACGACGGGGTTGTTACTTCGATTGATTTCAACTATATGCAACCCTATGTTTTTACTGTTTCCTGCAATGAAACAGGCTGTTCAGCTACTGGTGATTTTGTAAATGACAGGAAATCCGTTTCAGGACTTTCCCTATATCCGCAATATAAAGTGTTTCTGAACGACCCCGATTCATTATGTTTCCCTTCAGGTAATATCGGGTTGTTCTCAGCACCATCTACATTTACCGGATGCACTCCTGAAGATTATTGTATTAATGTCAGCGTTGATAATGACGGAATTGTTGAAGTAATGCTGAATCTGAACGGCATCGCCGAATATCAGGCAAATTCCGCCGATGTTTTGCTCATTGATACTATACCTGCCGGTACAACCTGTATCCCATGGAACGGAATAAACGGACTTGGAGCTCTTGTTCCGCCAGGTACCACAGTTGATATTTATATATCTTTTATTACCGGATTGACAAATCTGCCAATGTATGATGTAGAATTTAACCCGAATGGCTTTAAAATTAATATTGTACGGCCTTATACTCCTAATCCTGTACCAAAAGTCTATTGGGATGATACGAATGTCGGAGGAGCAACTAATTTCATTGGTTGCAATAATCCATCAGGTTGTCATGACTGGAATGGCACTGCTACAGGCAGCACTGTTACCAGCAGTATCGGGGAATCGAATACAATAAATTCATGGTGGTATGCATCTGAAAATATAAAAGATACGCTGGTTACTACACTGTCAAACCTCAGCATTAATTTCACGGTGAATAATATTACCTGCTATGGATTATCTAATGGTTCACTTACCGCTATAGCCGGTAACGGACTGCCGCCATATACTTATCAATGGTCTAATCTTGCAAGCACACCCACTATAACCGGACTCTCACCGCAAACATATTATGTAACCATTACAGATGATAACGGCTGCACCGGCACAAGCTCGGCCTCAATAACCCAGCCGCCTGTTGTCTCAGCAATTATCAATGATTATACAACATCATTATGTGAAAACGATTGTAACGGTCATGCCACAGTGACGGCATTAGGAGGTACTGGTACATTTTCATACATCTGGAATGATTTGCAGGGACAAACCTGGCCTAATGCACAAAACCTTTGCAGCGGCAGTTATTCAGTTACAATTTCTGACGGCAACAATTGTTCAGCAACATCATCAGTAACAATCCTGACAAATGAACCGCCATCTGTTGATAATCTTTTTGTTGATTGCATACCTTCTACCATGGATTATTCAGTTGACTTTGATGTGAGCGGTGGAAGCGGGCCGTTCACAGTTACAGATGCTATAACAGGTGCTACAGTCTGTTGCGTTGATGGTGACGGGCATTTCACAGGCGTTTTCCCTTCCGATACTTTATATGACCTGATTATCGGCAACGAATTTGATTGCGGTACTTATCATATTACAGGATTAATGAATTGCGGTTGCGGAACTTATGCAGGCACTATGAACCTTGCACCGTTTACTGTGTGTGAAGGCGCTACTGTTACTGCCGTATATAACATGGATTCAGCCCTTAATTCCGACGACCTTTTTGAGTTTATTATTCACGACGGCTCAGGTACATATCCTTATACCGCTATTGCAACAAATACAGAACCCGTATTTTCCGATTCCGATATACCTAATATTATTTACGGACAAACATATTACATTGCAGCAGTTGCCGGATATGAAAATACAGGCAATCCCGGTCATGTTGACCCATTAGATACATGTTATTCCCAGTCAATGGGAGTTCCGGTAGTATGGCTGAAAAATCCTATAGCGAACATTCCTCTCGATAACGATGAAGTTTGTGGTAAGACTATTGAATTAATTGCCGATTCACTGATTGTCGGAACAGGTGGCTGGTACTGTTATGACTGCCAAAGTTATATAACTGTAAATAATACTGATTATACCGACTACGATGTATGGATTTCAGTAGCTGATTTTGGAGCATATACATTTACATGGGCCGTTTACAATGGTATTTGTTTTGACAGCGATACTATTACAATCGTTTTCAAAGAAATACCAACCGCTTATGCGGGTGCTGATAAAAATGTCTGCGGAAACAGCACAGAGCTTGAAGCAGTGTTTTCTATCGGAGATAATGGCAGATGGGTATGTTCAGATGCTACTTTTTCAGATGAATATTTCAATACTTCGGGAGCGACTATTTCTAATTATGGTTATTATACATTCACTTGGACCGAATATAACGGAACAGGGCAAAATGCCTGTGCTGATGACGACCAGGTTGTAATCGGATTTATTCAGCAACCTGAACCTGACGCAGGAATTAACGACACTGTTTGCGGTACTGAATATACATTAAATGCGAACAATACTTTACCCGACAGCATTCTTTTCGGACAATGGTATTACAATACAAACATGCCTGTTTATATTGAGGACATATATAGTCCGTCAACAAATGTAATAATGACAGGCGGATTTCACGATTTTTCGACTACGATTAACTTTATATGGTATGAGAGAAACACCGGCTCTATTGATCCGGTATGTGAAACAAGAGATACGATAAAAGTGACTTTTTTTTCGATGCCGTCATCGAATGCAGGAGTTGATGATGAGATATGCAATAATTCTATTCAACTGCATGCCGATATATTGGGTGGCGGTTTATATAGTTCTGCTGCCTGGTCGGTCGAGCTTGTAAATGCTGTATTTGACACTGCCGGGACTGCTCCGGAAAACATCGGTACGGGTTCACAGCAAGGAACACATGATGTTGATGCGTGGGTTACTATTACTTCAATAGGCGCATTTGGCGATTCTGCCTTGGTGAATGTACCGATTCTGTGGATAGTCAGTAACGGAAACTGCAAGGCAATTGATACAGTTGAAGTTCTTTTTTACCAACGCCCTGAAGCGAATGCAGGACTCGACGACAGCATCTGCGGGCTAACATATCAATTTCAGGCAGATCCAAGCCTCGATTTTTCAAGCGCTTCACTCTGGAGCTGCCTGACTTCTTCAAATGTAACCTATATTCCTGCCCAACCCATTGATGCAAACTCAACAGTTAATGTGCCGCAAATTGGAATCTATGAATTTCTTTGGACCGAACGAAATCCAAATATGCCGGGACTATGTTTTGATAAAGATACTGTAAAAATTACTTTTTTAGATATACCCAATGCTGATGCAGGCGACGACTTCAATGTCTGTGGAAAAGAAACACAAATGGCGGCAATTCCAAGCTGTTGTCCCGGTGCATGGCAATTTTTACAAGGCGTACAATTTATTCAACCTGACAGCCCTACATCCGATGTAATAGTTAATAACTTCGGTTTACAAAATATGCGGTGGTGCGAATCTAATTCATTCTGTTACGGTTGTGATACGGTTCTCGTTACTTTTTATCAGTATTTGGAAGCCGAACAACAGGTTGATAGCCTGTTTCCGGACATTATCCTTCCTTGGTGTGAAAATCTTTTTCCCTACCTCGATGCAAATAATTATACCGGTTATCCGGACGCCGATGGATATTGGACTGATGTCATAGGAGGAATGCAAGTATACTCGCCAAATGATAGTACACCAAACTGTTCAGTTACGGTATCTTCTTATGGTTTGCATATTTTTTACTGGGTGCTTACTAATGGAACTGATTATGATGGAACCCCCATATGCATTGATTCATCAGAAGCCGTAAAAATACACTTCTATCAGCGCCCTGTAACTTTTGCCGGTTTAGATGATACTGTTTGTGAACTTTCTGCATTGTTAAATGCAGATAGTACTATTGGCGCACAGGGCGTGTGGTCGAGCACCGAACCATCTGCTTATTTTCATTATAATAATGTTCGTGACAGCACTTTTGCTCTTGATACTGTTACTGTTGATATTCCGAGTTATGATCAGGACCCAGATTATTATGAATTTTACTGGCAGGAAGACAGCGGTTGGGAAATCCCGGGTTTTGAATGCTCGGATATTGATACTGTACGTATTGTTTTTGCTGAGCGCCCGTCAGGTGAATTCTTCTTCAAAATCCCGGTATGCTATGGCGATACTGCTATAATCTGGGCCGATTCAACCGATCCCGCCCTTGCTGATATAGATTCTGCCCGATTTGAATGGACTTTTGGTAACGATACCGATATGGTCATATATGGCGATAGTATTATGTATGGACCTGGTCCTCATCTTGTTTCATGGACTCCTGCCGATACCATTCATCCGGTTACTCTTAGAGCTACCAGCCAATTCGGATGTATGTCGTTTGAATACAAAGATACAATCGAAGAACCGGCACCGTTAGAACCTGATATTATAATTGACCCTGCAACCTGCGGTGATGCAAATGGAGCTGTTACTCTAAGCACCGATTCCAATTTTTATTCTTTTATCTGGCTTGACGGGAGAATTGCTGATCCCGACGATACAACAGTTACATCGGTTATGGGAGGCGATATCGGTTATTATCTGTTGCAAATCAGCGCAAAAGCCGAAGACCAGGAAAGCTATCCCGGCAGGTATTGCATAGATACAATGGTTATTTACATTCCCGATACCGGCGAGGTTACAGCTATGTTCGATACAAGCATATTTGTCTTTACCGATGGACTTGCAAGCTATGACAGCATTGTTCCTGCTGAAATAACTTTTACTGACAAGTCAACCGATGCTGCAAAGAATTGGAGATGGAGGTTTTACGACACTGAAGGTAATCTTGCTGCTTTTCTGAATGAAAATGGAGAAGAAGTCACTGAAAGCGCTGATTCATGCCCAAAAGTAACATTCGTAACACCCGGAATTTATTATGCTCAATTGCTCGTATCGAGCAGGGAGGGCTGTAAGGATATTTATGAATATCATACCTTTTATATTATCGCACAATCATCATTAGAAATACCAAATGTTTTTACTCCAAACGGTGATGGAATAAACGATGTATTCCGTCCGAATATTAAATGCAAACCCTCTGTTAAAGGAATAAAAGCAGTATGTATGCAAACTGTTCATGGAGTAATATTCAACCAGTGGGGTAAAAAAGTATATGAATGGACATATAATCACGGTGATGATGAAAGTAAAAACGGATGGGATGGTAAAATTAATAACCGTGATGCTTCACCGGGTGTCTATTTTTATATAATTGAAGGCGTGGGTTTGGATGGAGTTATCTATAAGCCCGAAGATAATAAAGGGGCAGTGACGCTAATCAGAGACAGAAAGTAGAGATGTTTGCGTTCTGTAGGGATGAACGGCCGTTCATCCCTACAGAACGCAAACATCTCTTAAAAATAAATATTATTTTACAGTCAACTAAAATAAAATGTTATTTGTCATATATACGGAATTTTTCAATAATTAGTATTTTTGCAGGAAATAATAATGTAAATTTAATACTTATTAATATGTGCAGATTTAATTTCATTTTAGCTTTTATTTTGACCGCCGCTTTTATTAAAGCACAGGTCGTTCCTGATTCAAAACTTTACGTTAAATATGAACAGGAATACATAAACAATTTTCTGGCAAAAAATCCTGAAATAGTGGATTATCTGAACTTTTTTGTCAATCATTGTTATAAGATTATTGACAAGCAAGATAAGGAAATTTCTTGCACGGAACTACAAAAAATTGATGCCAAAACAGGACAAAAAACTGCTCATCAAATCACTATG